>JAJZOT010000024.1 GCA_021847855.1 Thermoplasmata archaeon
CGGCAAGAATAGCCTCATCATAATCCATAACAAAGTTCAAGAAATGTTTTGACCCACGCAATACCAGTCTCCTACCCTTGCGTATGCCCACTCTCAAAAGAGAAAATCCTGCAGTAATGTGTATGAACAATCCAGCAAGTGATGCAATTGTTCCCAGGATTATAAACGATGTTTCAAGTGGCAGAAAACTTGTCATTATCAATGGTATTATTACGATGAAACACGAAACCACTATATTGGCAATAATGGGCTGATCACGATATTTTCTGGAAAAAATAAACGGAAAACTTCTATTGAGTCCCATCCTGAATATGGTTCTGGAACTGGCCATGCCAAAGGAAAGTAGTGCCAGAATGCCATCATTTATTGCCGCAATCGCCAGTGCGAATACAAAATATCTTCCATAGGATGAAAAATCATGTGAAATAATAGTGAGGACTGGCAAACCTGAGGCAGCTCCGGGAACAGTAAGGCCAAACTGGAAAAGCAGATTTGAAATCCCGTAAAGGAACAGTGTAGCCAGTAAGCCGCCTACCAGGATTACAGAAATAACAGCCCGACCCACGGACTTTTCAGGATCTTTGACCTCACCTGACAGGGGTGCAATAGCTCCATATCCTGTTGGTATGCCCATGGCGAATAGAATTCCTAGAGCGAGCGAACCAGCTGAAATGTGGTATATTGCAGGATTTGGGACATACATGGATCCTTTCGTCAAAACGAACGACACTGAAACAATGGCAATTATGATCGAGATTTCAGCTATGCCAGAATAAATGGCGTATTTAGCTGACGGTTTTATGCCAACTAATATGAACGTAATAGAGGGAAGAATTATTGCCATCAGGGTTAACTGGTAAGGAAAGCCAAAAATTACTGTAACAACAAAAGCTGCGCCAATCACATAAGCAAGTCCGAAGAGCATGGAATAAAAGAGGTACATCCAACCGGTGCTCAGTCCCACTCTTTCTGTGAGGACCTGAAATGCATATGTATAATATCCGCCGGATGTTCTGAACCTCCTGGACAGCCGCATAACAACCAGTCCATTGAAAAGAACGAGGAAAGTACCTAACAGCATTACGATAGGTGAAAGCAATCCTCCATAGGCAAGTGCCACTGCCCCGTAAGTAAGGAGACTCAGAAGAGGTGACATGCCTCCAAAGGAAAGGAAAAACACGTCCCTGAAAGAGAGATCTCGTTTTAACTCATCTAATCTCATTCAGGGAGACCTCATGAATCAGTGTGGGGGCGAATTGGTGTCCTAACTGCACATCTTTCCAGTATCCTATCAACTTTACATTCTTTATGTTAGTGTCCATCTTCTTTTCTCCTTTTTAATGATTGATTTCCCAAATGGTATTAATGGTTCATTACTCATGTTTACGATGGAAACCATCAGGTCCCGTCCAGTCATGCATGACTGTAGGTCCACATCGGGATTGTTAGAAGGGGTTTTTAAACTCTGATCACTGAGAGTTTCCTCTCTGTTTAAAGACAGAGTCACAGATCTACGTAGGTGTGAATCGCCCGTAGGTGTGAATGCCTCTCTCTCGACTGACTTCTGCTTTTCTTTCATGTCTTTCTCCATGTTGTTAAAGTCTCCCGCGTCAGCTATGGTAGTCGACTTTCATCTGACATTGCCAATACCACTATGATTTTGTAATATTAGCATATATTTCTCCATACAGGGTAACCCTGTTATGGAATGCCGTTATCAACTCCAGATTCAACCTCAGGGCATTAACATAAGCCGTCCCAAAAAACAGAAGCGTATACCTCGTATTATTATGTATGAGCTTTTGGAGATAGGACATAGAGATGTTTGTGTTATTATGTATAATTGTTGCCTGGTTCAAAGCGGAGACAACTGTAATGTCTGGATCTACTCCGGATGCCGAATCATTTCTTATATTGAAAAGGTCAGGTGATGTTACAGACTGGCCAATCAGGTATGATCCAACGGTTGTATTGTTCAATAATGCTACGCTCCCATTTGCCTGGTACTGGATAAATCCCTGACCCACAGCGGTAACTGCCACCGGATATATCAATCCACAAATTACGGCAAGTACTATTGCTGCTCTAACAGGTACTGTAAAGTATTTCTTATTCATTATAGTGCACCTCCTGCATAAACCAATATAATGGCTATCATTTTTATGGCTACAAATGGAAGAATAACTCCTCCAACGCCATATAGCAGTAAATTCTTCATGAAAATTCTCAGAGTGCTTTGAGGCCTGAACTTTGTCCCCCTTATGGACAGAGGTATCAGGGCGGGTATCACAAGGGCATTAAATATGAGGGCGGAGAGTACGGCTATATGGGGAGTTAATTGCAAAAAGTTCAGTGCCTGAAGGGCTGGGACGCTCGCAAACATTATAGGTACAATGGCGAAATATTTTGCAACGTCGTTGGTGACGCTGAAAGTAGTGACTGCACCCCTTGTCATGAGGAGTTGCTTACCAAGTATAACAACATCTATGATCTTTGACGGATCCGATTCCAGATCGATCATGTTGGCCGCTTCCTTTGCAGGGAATGTACCGGAAGCCATTGCAAGACCAACGTCCGCTGCGGCAAGAGCAGGAGCATCGTTTGTTCCATCACCTATCATGGCTACAATTCTGTTTTCAGCCTGTTCCTCCTTAACCTTCTGATATTTGGTCTCAGGTTTTGCCTGCGAAATGAATTCAGTTATTCCAACCTCGCTGGCAATACTCTTTGCGGTAAGGGGGTGATCACCGGTAACCATTATGGGCCTTATATTCATCTTTTTAAGGCCCAGTATTTTTTCCTTTATGCCTCTCTTCAGGACGTCCCTGAACCTTATTATCCCAAGAACATCCCCATGGATTGAAACTGCAATTGGAGTATCGCCCTCCGATGTAACTCTGTTCACAACCTCATCGAATTCATCGTTCTGTGTGCCTGTTCTTTCCTTGATAGACTCAGGTGCCCCTTTCAGAATCGTCGTATCATCCACCATTGTGGTAGCAAGGTCAAATTTTTTCCGGAACCTGTGTCTCTGGTAGAATTCCCTCCCTCCCTTAGGCAGAGTAAAGTCGTCAGAGTCAACAAGAAGTATCCCGCTTCTCCTGGTAACGGCGCTGAACTCCTCAAAGACACCTTCTCTAAGCGCATCGAATTCTTTTGGCAGGAAGCCCTTCTGGAACGCCAGTTCCAGTATACTTCTTCCTTCAGGTGTATCATCATTCCAGGATGAAAGGAAGGCAGCTTCTGCAAGTTCTCTCTCAGTATGTTTTCCAACAGGTATAAACTCACTTGCCAGTCTATTTCCAATTGTTATGGTTCCAGTTTTATCAAGGAGAATGGTGTCCGCATCTCCTGCAGTTTCTATGGCCTTACCGGACTTGGCTATTATACTGTTTTTCGACATTCGTGTCATTCCAGATATTCCAATGGCGGGAAGCAGCGCTCCTATTGTTGTTGGGAGCAGGCACACATATAATGCGATAAGAACGGAAAGATCAGCACCAAGGCTCAGTGTGACAGAGAGTCCTATGAGTGCTATGAGAATAATGGTGAAAACACCGGTAAGTCCAAGAAGAAGAACAGACAGTGCAACCTCATTTGGGGTTTTTGGTCTCTTGGAGGATTCCACCATTCTCACAAGTTTCTTTATGTATGTATCCTCAGGATCCGTTGTTACTATGGCGATTATAGAATCACTGACGACCTTTGAACCGCCAATGAGTGTGTCTCCCTTTGCCTTTCTCACACCTGCCGATTCACCGGTAAGAAGAGACTCGTCCACCATGGCAATACCTTCTGAAACTTCGGCATCAATGGGTATCTGATCTCCTTTGGACATCAGTATCATGTCCCCCTTTTTCAGTTCAGATGAAGAAATTTCCTCAATTTCACGTCCACCATCTTCCTTAACATGTACCCTTTTTGCAGGTGTTTCAGCTTCCAATTTTTTCAATCCCTCGGCTGTGGCTCTGGATCGTGCCTCAGCGATGGAGTCGGACAGTGTGCTGAACCATACTGTTATGAGCAGTATTATGGAGACAACACCATAGAAAAGCCTATCCTGTTGATGCGCAAGATCGGGAAATGCTGAAGGATCAAGTGCCATAATCAGAACAACAAAGAAGGAGAGCTCCACTACGAACATCACAGGATTCGAGATCAGTTTCACAGGATTTAGCCTCAGCACCGAATCAAATGAAATGTTCTTCCAGCTGACCTTTTCATCATGACTCCTGCCACTGTTTGATCCATTCATGTCAGACTTAATGTCAGAGTGCATTCTTGATCCCCTCCAGGTGCATCAAAATGGGACCTATGGCAAGGAAAGGGAAAAAGGTCAGTATAACAAGAATCAAGATACTGACAATCAAAACGATGGGGAAAATAATATCATCAGTTCTAAGGGAGATTTCAGAACTCCTTCTTCTTTCCTGGATTCTACCGGCAATTGCAAGCATTACAAATATTGGAATGAATCTGCCTGCCCACATAACAATTGCAGTTGAAACATTGAAAAACACAGTGTTGGCTGTTGTTCCAAGGAAATCAGATCCATTGTTTGCCGCGGCAGAAGTAAACTCATAAAAAATCTGTGTGAAACTTGTTGGCCCGGTGCCATAACCAATTGCATGCACGTACCCAGCTGCGTATGCAATTACTGTAGGTATAAGGATAATTATGGGGTGAGATAAAAAGCCAATAACAGCCAGTTTAACATCACCTGCAGTTATCTTTGCTCCCAGGTATTCTGGCGTTCTTCCTGCCATCAGGCCAACTATGAAAACTGTAATCACGATATACATCAGCATGTACATGGCTCCAACACCAATACCTCCTGGAGTTGCCTGAATCAACATTCCCATGAAAGCAGGTATAATTATGATGGGATTGAACGCTGCCAGTGAAGCATTCACAGAACCAGTGGTAAATGCTGTTGTTGTAACGGTCCAGAAGACCGACGAAAATGGACCTATACCCGCCTCCATTCCAGCCCCAAGAACAGTTACCGGGATGAACGCTATTATTAAATCAATTGCATAAAGTCCGTAGGAAGCAATGAGAATTGTTCTGCCCTCCCCCATCCTGTTTATCATTCTTCCAAACAGAAATGGCATGGATGTGGGGATTATCATCATCAATGCCATCTGGATATAATTTGAGATGGGGTTTGGATTCTGGAAAGGGAATGCAGAATTGGCCCCAAAGTATCCTCCTCCGTTTGTCCCCAATTGCATAATAGAGACCAGGGAAGCCACAGGACCTATTTTCAATATCTGTTCAGATCCGGACAGCGTCCTGACCAGCGTATAACCAGAAAGTGACTGGGGGATTCCGATTATAATAAATATAATGGCAAAGATGAAGGAAAGCGGAATCAGAACTCTTGTAAGACTCCTTACGAGATCAACATAGAAATTGCCCAGACCCTCCGTCTGGTTCTTTTTACCAGCAAATCCTCGAAAAATAGCTACAGCAACAGCGAGTCCAGTGGCAGCTGACGTAAATTGAAGGAACTGTATGCCCACCATCTGACTCAGATACGAAAGGGAAGAACCACCTCCATAATGTTGCAGATTGGTGTTTGAAGATATTGACATGGCTGTGTTGAGGGCCAAGGACCAGCTGAGGTCTGGAAAATGCATTGGATTTATTGGCAGGTATCCTTGATAATACAGAATGAGAAATGAAACTACAGCCGAAAAAGCACTGAAGATTAAAACATTGAGAAAATATTCCTTCCATTTCATTGTTTTGTCTTTATCAAGTCCAATGAGTCCATAAATAAAATTTTCAACTGGAATAAATATACGATCAAGCTTACTTTCCTTATCTCCATAAACGGTTTCAAGATATTTTGATAAAATCCATGCAAAAAAAACTATGGTAGCCCACAATCCAACTATTACGAGAATATGTCTAATTCCAATCAATATTAACCACCTCTGCTCAATTTTAGCATTCCAATAAGCTGTAAAATGAAGTAACCCTGGAAAGTCTTCTTAAAATATGGATGATAGTTTAGTGAAATCCCAGGCCAATTAAGGCAAGAATCTGGACCTTCTCCAACAACATAAATAATATTCATAACTCCACCAAAAAAAGATGAATCCGTAGACACCCCAACAAACACGAGGGGTTCTCGGGGTTCTACTGCTTGGTATTTCTTGCTCTATGTCCCTTATCGGAACTCAAAACTATTGAGCTTACTACGCTTTTGATTCCTGGGATTTTCATTATTTTATTTTTTAGAGTATCGCGGAATTCTTCTATACTCCTGGATGTGACTATGGTAGCTACATCAAATTCCCCAGTTACTTCATAAACTTCTTCAACCGCTTCCAAATCGCTTAGTGCACTCACCACTTCTTCCATCTTTGTTGTATCAACAAAAAGGTCAACAATGGCAGTCACGGACTTATCTTCTACTGTTGTGTTAGGTTCAATCATCGCTCTGCCCCGTTCATTCAATTTCCATATTAATACATTTGCACACTCACACTCTCCGCATGTCCAACCGGATCAGACATGCCTAATTCATTGGCAACGTGGTTTATTACCATACAAAAGGTTCTAAGTATTTATTTATCCTGGCAGACAACTTAAAATTTGGGGGATTAATATTGTATTATGAAAGCACAAAACAATCCCCCATTGTGTAATGTGAAGGATACAAAAGAATTTTTCTCCTCAGCCATGAAGAATATGTTCTCACCAGTCATCAAGGAACGTTCCATCTATACTGAAGGCAATGTATCAGGAACACTGAGGAATGCCATTGCAGATCATCTGTGCATTGAAACATATGTGAGAAATTACGGAAATACAAACACACCGTCAGGTGATACCATGTTCAGGCTGTTGTAGGGAATTGCCTCTGAATCCGGTTCACACAGGAGAAAAGGATCTGATATGGTTAAGATCAGGAAAACAGTGAGAACTGGAACAGAGAAGATACAGTCACTGCTGGATCTCATCAATCTCCATGGATGCCTTCTTAACACCAGTGAATGTTACCGTGTTGGAAAAATCAAGAAAAAGCAAGGCAAAGGTGATTATTTTTGCTCCTGGAAATAGTCATTCTTGAAATGATACTTGAAGAGCCATTCGTAATGTCCATGCAGTGACCCCCAGTAAATTTTCTCCATTACCTTCTTTTCCATGTAATTTGTTCTCGATGGTGCAATTTTTTCCACGGAGGTATCGTAGGTACCAACCACGAAGGTGGCTTTGTGGAAACCTGTTTCCATGGAACACTGTGTTCTGCCGGTGAACTTATATCTCTTTTGGGTGCCCTTTATTTCCTCAATTATGTTGTTGGCCACCACAACACCTTCAAGATGGGCTTCTACACCTGCCTTCGATATTGGTATATTTGTTGTGTCCCCAATGGCGAATCCATTATCATAGCTTGTAATGTGCAGATTCCTCTTGTCAACTTTAACCCATCCGTCTTCATCCGCAATTTCAGATCCTTTCAGGAATCCCGCAGGTTTATGTGGGGGTGTCAGAAACAGGTAATCATACTTCACAGTTTCTCCCTCAAGAGATGTTATCTCTTTCTTATCTGAATCGACCGAATCTGTGTTGAATGTTGTGATGCTTTCTATGGACCGAGCTTCATATAAAGGTTTTATGACTTCGTTTATTGGCTCAGCCGAATATATTCTTGTGAACGGCGTTATATAAGTTATTTCGACTTTATCTCTTATTCCAGCCTTTCTAAAGTGCTCATCCAACATGAACGCAGATTCGTTAGGGGACGGAGGGCACTTATACGGAAGTCCTGCTATTCCCACCACTATCTTGCCTGATTTTATCTTGGTTATCTGTTGATATATTAGGCTTGAGTTCTGGGCGCTTGTGTGAAAATCCATATTTGCCTCTCTAAGACCTGAAATTTGATCATAATCCGGAAATGACCCAGTTGATATTATGATGTAATCGAAGTCGATCTTTTCGTTACTGCCTTCTGTTCTTAAGTACTGGTTTGCGAGATCTACCTTTTCACAGTTGTCATAAACAATGTTTACACCGTTTGACAATAGTTTTTTCACAGGTCTCCTGATCTTCGAGGGATCTGTTCCACGGAATGCAACTTCAAGGTATCCTGGCTGGAATTCCTGTTCCTTCCTCTTATCAAAAAGTGTAATGGATACTTCGCCATTCTTAATTTGACTCGACAGGCTTTTTGCTAATTTGCTGGAAGTTATGAGGCCTCCAGCCCCACTTCCTATTATTGCTATTCTTTTCATTTTCATCACCTTGTTATTGGCTCTGGTGTTAATTTCTTGATTCTTCCCAATACGACGTAATGGTATGTGGAAATTCCAATTCCCAGTATCATCACAACAAAACCCGCGATGATCATTACATTGCTTTCCTGGGTCATAAGGGTGGATGGTATTCTTACAAGATACCTTGAATTGGCATTCAGGCTCTCAAGTCCAATCGCCACAAGGATAAGACCAAATATCACGGAGAATACACATTGTTCCAGGAGGGAACGATATCTTGTGACATACTTTGCAGCATTTATTGTCCTGGCCTTGGATCCAGCAAGTCTCGTACTGAGAAATATATATGCAAAGTACCCTGCAACGCTTCCGAGTATTATCCCGACGGCGAATACGAGTCCAAACAATGAAAGTCCTGCCAGACCACTCCAGAATCCCCCGACGCTGCAACCTTGTGCGATTCTAGCTCCTATTGCAATAATCACACCGCCAAAGAAACCAATAGATAAATCGCCCGCCTTACCGGCCGACCCGGATGGAAGTCGTATTTTGAAAGTGCCCCTTGCCATGGAAAATACGGTCGATCCTGCAATAATCATCAGAATGAAAAATGAGAATGCACTTATCACAGGGATTGTCTGATACCAATTAGTGGACAAACCGCTTCCACCAAGATAAATACCAAACGGTGAAAGAAGATATTGTGAGAAGAGTGCAACGGGCGTCGTGACTCCTAGATAGTTAAATGAATGCCCTGCGGCGAATATGAATGAAGCAATCATTGCGAAAGAGAAGACTGTTCCAATGAAATATGGTGAGTTCATAATAGCTTTTTTTCCTTTAGTAGAGGAACTTTGCAGACTTCCTATGCGTCTCTTTCTAAGTATAAGTGCAGCCCAAAGAAGAGCCAGGAAGAATAGTATTCCCACGATTGCCGCACCAGCTGTGTCCGTAATTCCCGGTAATAAATTGGGTACATAGTTCAGAGTACTTCCATTTCCAATATTCCCGGTTCCAGTTGCCTTCCACCAATAAGCAAGATCCAACCAGTTGAAAATCGGAAAAGCGAAGATAATTGATCCGAGTGCGAGGCCGAGAAGTTCCATCCAGTTTACTACGTATCCTGATCCGGATTTCCATAACATCCCAACCATGCACCCCTGTCCAAGCATCATACCAAAGCCAAAGATGAAGGAACCCAGAAGAGTGAACCACCCTGCACCCGGAAGGAAGGCATATGCGTCAGCAACAGGAACAGCTCCAACTGCTACCAGCAGACCTGTTCCCAGTGACGATACTGCGATGCTAACCAGAATTATTTCATAAATGCTACTGTATCTCAGACCCATTACCTGGTGAGTTGCTATTACCATGCAATAGGTTTTTTTCTCAGCGTATCCTCCAAACAAGAAGCCCAGTATTGCATAAAATATAACGGCGATTATTGGAGCATAAATCAGCAAAGGAACTGCAGACATAAGATCACTCACTCTATGATTTTTTTCCAGTTACCTTGAGTGTTACTTCAAAGTAATCATCCACTTCCCTTGATCCCACAAATTCATTTCTCGTTCTCTCGCACCATGCCTTTGAGTCGGGAACTACTCCCGGATCGTTTGCCACAAGCACTATCGTGTCCCCATTCTGAGATTTCTTGTATGCCCTGATCAGATCAGTAATTGGACCCGGGCAGGCTGTTCCCCTACTATCAACATTCATTGTTGTCATCTTCATCACCCCACAATACAATTATCTGGTTCCCAATTGACATCCCTTTTCCGTAATTCTTGGCACCAATTAGTCAATCACACTTCTGATATTAACGAGGTATCCTGATATGTAGGCATACCACAATATTTGAGTTATAGCATGCAGGATCTTACAGAAATTCCATGAATCTTGGCAACACCAACATTGCAGCCTTTCTCTTTGATCGGTTTGGTTCATTTCTTCTCCAAGAAATTCCATGGTAAAGCTTATTTTCAGGAGAAGGGATCATAATATGCTCTTGCAATGGGGAGTGAAGGTCTTCCCTTATAATTTAGGTGAACCCATTGTTTTCATTGTTTCTGGTATATTCTGTGTTGAATCAATATTTAAGTGGATTGTAGCTTGAGTTCTTCCATCTCTTCCTTCCTGAATACGATCTTCCATATCCTGTAACTGGTTCCATTCTCCTGTAATGTGGTTTAAGACAGTCCATTTCCGAAGGTATCAAAGGATTCCTTCCACTTGTAATACATGCTTGGATTGACAGAGTATTTCCCGCGTGTTTCAACAACCTTGCAGTCCTGCCATTGCTCCTCTTGGACCCATTTCAATTTATTTCTTAATATATATTTAACTATGTAAGACAACTTTGTCTCACTATTTAGGGGGGGCAGACAATATGTAAGGGTTCACTCTGTATTCAGGAATCTCCTACACACCGGTGCAATATGTAAAGTATAAGTATTAATTTATACTTGAATTGTTAACAACAAGGGTATGTTCAGTAAAAGTGAATCCGAATTAAAAAAGGGGATTGAAGTTTATGGGGCAAAAAAAAGTTTTGGTAAACATAGATGGTAGGGATTATTCGGCAAACGGAGATATTAATTTCCTTAAGTTTCTCGAGATTAAAGGATTCAATGTCCCGCATATATGCTATCAGGAAAATCTTGGACCAAT
>JAJZOT010000327.1 GCA_021847855.1 Thermoplasmata archaeon
AAACTTATAATGGTGAATCCAGAATTTGATTCGGATATAATCACGCTTCTGTCCAGGATAGATGTTCCCTCACTCATAATATCGTCGACAAGAGGGAAGAATGGCTATAATATTGATTCAGTAAAGTATCACGATTTGATGTCTTCGTCCAGTATCACATATATCAGGCAAACTACCGGGAATCCACTGTTCGAGAAATTCACGCAATCATTTAATTCAATGTTGAAATTCCTTGCAGATGAGTAGTCCTACGTTGAAAACCGATATACAGGTGAGATACGGAGACCTGGACACGCTCGGTCACGTGAACAATGCTGTTTACCTCACATACTTTGAGCTGGGGAGAGTATTGTACTTCCGCAACTTCATGAAGCGCTTTGACGTGAAAAATATAAAGTTTGTTATAGCAAGAGCAGAGATTGATTTTCGGAAATCAATAAAGATGGAAGATCAGGTAATGCTTGAAACTTCACTTGAAAGTGTTGGGAACTCGAGTTTCACCTTTGTACACAGAATTTTGGAAAGGAATACGGGAGAAGTATTCTGTAATGGAAAGATCGTAGCTGTTTCGCTTGATGATAACGGGAAACCCATGAGAGTACCGGATCAACTCAGGGCCTTGGCGGCTGACGGCGATCATTAAATATCATCATGTTGAGTTTTTCCATAAGCTCGGGTTAATCTTTTATGCAAGGGCCATAATTTCTAATTCTCCTGTTATCTTCCTTGTATTCTCCAGGGAAGTATCATATAATACAGAGACACGGTCTAAACTGCGAATGGAACTGAGGTATCGGCATATTACACAGCGTGTTGAGTATGGACTTAATCTATTCTGGACTCAGACAGGAGTGGTTACGTAGGCAATCCATCCGAGCGATGGCGGAAGGAAAACGTCCATAAGATACAGGCTCAAATGAACTGTTGCAGCAATGTAAAAATTCTTCCTGAAATAATAGATGGCCCCATACATCACAGCCATCACAAAATTGTCAATTATAAAAAGCTCCATGAATATCCCCGGATAACCCGGACCCTGAAACAGAATAAAACTCAGGTAAAGCACAGAATAAAACACGGCCTGGATGATGATTGCCTGGCCATTTTGGAATCTTCTCTGCAGGAACATTATAATTAGAAACCGGAAGTTGAATTCTTCCAGAAATACTGGGTAATAAGCTGTCTCAAAAACATAAACCGGTCCATTACGAGTCAGGGCGTAAAGATACAGCCATAATAGAAGGACTGAAATGAGAAACAGAAAGTCCTTTGAGAGGAGAGTTGAGGAAACGGCCTTTCTTATCTCTGGAACGCTGTATGTTATCAACGCAAATAGCAGAGGAGTGATGCCGAGATAGAGATAGTAGAATAACGTCCCGACCTGCATCAGGTAGAACATGGAGAAAATTGCCAGTTCAGAAAATATGAATATCAGCGATTCAAACCGACGTCCCAAGACTGTCTACCTCCGTGTGTTTTGCATAACTGTTTAAAACAAGGTTCGTAGTCAGCCACATGAAAGGAAGAGCAAATATCCACATTATGAGGCTGAAGAGTGTCTGTTGCGCTAATCCGAAATTATTCCATATGGAATACGAGAAAAGTATCGATACGTAAAATATGATTATGGCAAACATTGCCAGCATCATGGATAAGAATTCAAGGAAGAGTTTCTTGCTGTTATCTGACAAACCCGAATATGCAATCCCTGAAATCATTCCTCCCGCAAAAGAAGATATGCTCATCAGTGCGAAATATGCCCCATCGCCTGACGCGAGTATTGTCAGGGGCGGGTAGAACCACATGAACATTAGTGTTGATGAAATCAGAACAAGTCCTGTAACGCCATATTTTCCTGGAAAATGCCTAAATCTTGGGAAAAATTCGGAAATTAGAAGTGAAATGAGGATTCCAGTGAACAGCATGAGAAAATTGATTCCCCCGAAAAAGTAGAGGCTGTTCTCAAGATGCAGATATACACCGTATGTTTCAATCAGCGGCATTGCAAGGATCAGAAGAGACGACCAGAAAAGGAAACCGCGTTTATTTCTCACTGGCCAGATACGATCAAAGAAACCTACACTAACGCCTTTCATGAACTTCAATCTAAGAAGGTAATTGGTCAAAAGAACCAGAATTATGCTTTCAAGAATCAACGGTATAACCGCAATAGAAAGAACCAGGGAGATTATAGAAGGAAATGCGGCGGTTATGCTTTCGCACTGGCAGCTGAGGGCAGAAAGAGCTCCAGATAGCTGTCCGCCTATTGCTGCCTTTGCCCTCATCCTGACATAACTTATAATCAGGAAGTAATTTTGAACCAGCAGTACGGAAAGTAAAGAAAACATCGCCAGAGACTGGATGCTTACTGAGAAAACAATGTACCTGGTGAAGAAAACCACACCACCGAGAAATAAGGGGGGAGTGCCCCCCGTTATTACATCATCTGCGATAGAAGCCACCAGAAGACCTATTCCCTGTGGTACATAATTGAATCTTATGAGTCCGGAAATAAGGATCATGGATAAAATTGCAAGCCCTATCCCTATCAGCCTCAGGGACGATGCTTTGTCGGCACCGTAGTTCGACAGGTATGACTTCAGCATTATCAGAAGAGACAAAAGGAAGAATATCGAAATTCTGAAATAAGGTATCGACAAAAAAAGGAGGAAGGAATAGAAGATTATGAGGAGAGCCCCGACCGTAAAATTGAATCCCCCCGGCTTGGTAACTAAAAACATTAACCCCAGCATTACTGCGAGAAGTATCATTGCAAAAAACTGCAAATAAACGTTATAATCCACGATAACTATGCCTGACGCGTATGCTGTCCAGGTGCCAAACAAAAATGACAGGATTCCCGCTATCTGAAGAAGAGCAGAATGACTGAGAAACCGGTTTAATGGATGAAATTCACCAGACATATTGATACCAGCAGTATGAGCAGATAATAGTTGGAGTAGTGAAATGCCCGTTTGAAATCACTCATTGAAAAATTCCTGATTATC
>JAJZOT010000328.1 GCA_021847855.1 Thermoplasmata archaeon
CCATATAGTTTCTCCTGAGAGGGAAAACATAAGATTCTGATATCAGGGAATGAAAACCGGGTGACATGACCCAATCAGTTAAACTGGGCTCTAAAGTTGACATGTGTGAACATGAAAGAGAATTTCAGTAAACGTTATTAGATTTTAATTAATATATGCTGGAAATGTCTAAAGAATATTATGTGAATGCACTTCGGGAATCAAAATTCAAGATAACCCCACAGAGGTTACAGGTTATAAAATATGTGAACAGCAAAACTCCCGGCCATTTCACTGCTGAAGATGTCTACCAGTCGGTTAGAAAAATTGAACCGACCATTACTCTTGCAACCATTTACAACATTCTGAAAGCTCTGAGAGATGCAGGTACAATAAACTCCTTCGAGGCAAATGGAACAACCTGGTTTGAAACCAACCACGAGTTCCATGGAAACTTTATATGCAGCAACTGCGGGAAGATCACGGATGTCCCAATAAGCAATGAACTGATTAACGACCTTAACTCATTGGATGGTTTTACCGTTGAGAATGTGAGTTTAATATTATCAGGAACCTGTGAAAAATGCAGCGGTGTGAAGGGTAAACAGTCCTGAAGGAAGTTGCGTGGGATTTTTCAGATATCTCAATGTCATACTTTTGATAGAAGTGACATAACCTTTATGGCATCCCTGTTTTCAGCAATGTCATGAACACGGATTATGTCGACATGCTTTCCGGCCAGATAGACTGAAGTTGCTATTGTTCCTGCAAGCCTGTTGTTTACATCCTTACCTGTTATGTGTCCTATGAATGTTTTTCTTGACGTCCCTACCAGTAACGGAAATGCACCCCTGAACGATTCTATGTTCCGCAGTATTTCCAGGTTTCCCTGATATGTTTTGGAGAACCCGATTCCAGGGTCCACGATAATATTCTCCGGCTTCACCCCCGAAGAGATCATCCTGTCGATCCTCTCAACCAGGAATGAGTTGATCTCCATGACAAGATCATCGTATCCAGTCATTTCCTGCATGTTCTTCGGAGTTCCCCTCATATGCATAACAATGGATCTAAGTCCCGTCTCAGAGGCTATCTCAACCATTCCTGGGTTTGAGAAACCTGTTATGTCGTTTATGTAATCTACCCTGAGATCCAGGCATCTTGAAATGGTTTCCGGATTTCTGCTGTCTATGGATATTGGAATGTTTGAACAGTTGGAAACATATTCCAGAACTGGATAGATCCTTGCAGTCTCCTTCCCAGGATCTACGGGAGAACTTCCTGGTCTTGTGCTCTCACCACCTATATCTATAATATCAGGCTTCTCATCAAGCAGCCTGTCAATCCGGGAAATATTGTGGCTTTCGATTCTTGAACCGGGATAGAATGAATCTGGAGTTACGTTTAAAACGCCCATTATTTTTGTTGAGAAGTCAGTTTTTTGATTCGAGGTGAAAAACATGGATGATATTTTTTCCTCATATCCTGCAAAAACGCCTGCGTGTTGATAAATATCCACGAGTTCGTTTCCCGAGATCTGGGCAATATAACGATGCAGATCTACTTTTGATGAACGGATTTCGGTTATGTTGTCCCCTTTCTCGATCTCCTCAGTGCTGAATATTTCAACCTGAACCTTTCCTCTATCCTCTTCAAAATACCTGATTCTTGTGGGAAAAACTGTAAATTCCGGACTCATCGATAATCACTGCTGTCTTTTCCCAGATCGGTACATACACTAAAAATTATTCATGTTGAGATTTCCATCCATTTTTTATGTAAGTTCTTGAAATCAATCTGTTCAGATTTCAAAATCACCATGTTTATTAATGGATGTTTTCATATATATTACATCAGGTCGCAAATCGAGTTTAATAAACAGCAAGATAACCGGTGAAACACGACATAAAGATCAGGATATGCTTATTTCCGGATAAGCTTAATAACGAATTTGCGATAAGGGTTACCTGTTCTGGTAACAACAAAGATGGATCATATGAAAGGTAACAACAACGGTACGAATTCAGTAACATTCCACAGGAATTATACTAACATGATTGAATTATCACAGGCGATTAGCAAGGGGCTGAGCCTGCAGCAGCGAAGGATGAGCCAGGAGGAAGCTGCTGAAGCGGCAGAGCATCTAATCAACTTCTTTGGATACAATGATCGTGTGATAGATAATATGCTTGAACCCGAAGATCGGGATGCATTCTATACCATGGAGGATATAGGGGTACTTCAGACAGAAAGAGAGGAAACCACTCTTTACGATGGGCGGGAATGGAGAATACATTACTGGATACTTAACGTTCATAAAATAATAGAACTTTCTCAGATGAAGAATGTAGATACCCAGGTGAAAGATACAGACGAGTTCCAGATATATGAAGAACTTTCAGATGAATCCTGGAAGATGAATTAAGCGTGTTTTTATGCATATTGCGGTTCTTGACAGAGAAAGATGCCATCCAAAAAAATGCCACCACGAATGCCAGTTCTTCTGCCCACCGGTTAGAAGTGGTACTCCCACAATTGCATTCCCTGTAGAGAACGAACAGCCGGTAATAACTGAACCACTTTGCATTGGATGCGGAATATGTGTGCACCGATGTCCATTCGGCGCAATAAAGATTGTCTCAGTGCCTGACGAGATGAACAAGGAGACTTTTCATCAATTCGGGATGAATTCATTCAGGCTTTATTCCATACCAAATATAGCTCCCGGAAAGGTCACAGCCATACTTGGGCCGAACGGAATGGGAAAAACAACCACAATAAACATCCTTGCAGGCATAACTGTCCCGAACTTCGGAAAATATGAAGAAACAGGTTCAAAGGACTACGTCATGGAGAGGCTTTCCGGAACTGTGATGGGTGACTATTTCACAGCCCTTTATACTGGAGAGAAAAAAGCTGTTGTGAAGACACAGTATGTTGACCTCATACCAAAGGCTGTTAAGGGAAAGATAGGTGAAATTCTCAAGAAAAATGACCAGAC
>JAJZOT010000329.1 GCA_021847855.1 Thermoplasmata archaeon
ATGGAACATACAGACCACGATATCTGGGCCAGGAACCGACTCATTACTTCAGAGTTATAAAGGCCATGACATCGTTTTTATTGAATCAATTTCAAACCCGACTCTCAGGGTGCATGACATCGAATGCATCTCACGGAGTATGGAAGAAAAAAGCCTTCTAATTGTGGACTCTACGTTTGCTACTCCAGTGAATGTTAATCCAATAAAATTAGGCGCTGATGTTGTAATACATAGTGGCTCAAAGTTCCTCTCCGGGCATAATGATGTCATCGCTGGGTTCGCTGCAGGCCAGTCAAGGGTGATCGAGGAAATTGATCAGTTTCGTAAGACTATGGGTGAATCACTGGACCCATTTGCCGCATATCTCACAATCAGAGGAATTAAAACTTTAAGTGTTAGGATGAGGCAATCTGAGGCCTCTGCCCTTAAAATATCTGACGAACTTCTTGCCTCAGGTCTGGTAAATCATGTATTCTATCCGGGATTACATGACCACCCCGATTATGAAATAACTAAAAGGCAGATGAGGGGGTTTGGTGGAGTTCTTTCATTCAGCCTCAGGAAAAAGATCAAGAAACAGGAAGAATTATTTGCATCTCTCAAAACGATAATACCAGCCAACACGCTAGGAGGCACAAATACGACGATTTCGCATCCTGCAACTATGTCACATCGTTCGTATTCTGTTGAGGAAATGAAGAATGCGGGATTTGATGATGGTCTTTACAGACTGTCTGTGGGCCTTGAAGACTGGAATGACATATCTGAGGATTTGTTATCTGCAATCAAGATAGCAGAAAATGCAGGTGACTGAGAATTGGATAAGTACAGGGTTGCGGTAATAGGCGCGACTGGCCTTGTTGGCCGTACTTTGATTAAAATGCTGGCATCGCATCCTTTTTTTGAACTTGACGGCGTTTATGCTTCTGAATCTTCAAGGGGGTATTCGATCAGTAATATCAGCCCTTCTTATGTGAAAAACCTGATTGTTGAACGCAGTGATGTATCATTGATCAATTCAAAGAAATTTGATCTCGTTTTCAGCGCCATCTCTGAAAAGAATGCTGCATTGATTGAAAGGCAACTTTCGGAAAATGGGAATGTTGTAATAACCAACGCTTCGGGAAATAGAATGGAACCAGACGTACCAATAATCATACCTGAAATAAATGGTAAGTTACTTGCTGAACATAAAGGAAATGGAAAAATCATAGCAAATGGGAATTGCAGTACTATTGGACTATCGTTTGGGATCGCACCGCTTTTAGGTTATGGTATTAATTCTGTGGATGTCACAACATTACAGGCAGTAAGTGGCGCCGGATATCCTGGAGTACCTTCTATGGACATTTTGTCAAACGTTATACCATTTATTGAAAACGAAGAGAGCAAGATGATAAATGAGACCTCTAAAATATTCAGGCCCTTCTATACTGAAAGAAACATGTTTGAGGTCACTGCCACCTGCAATCGGGTACCGGTGGAAAATGGCCATGTTGAAGCTATCACAATAACAACTGAGGAGGAACCAGATTCCGTTGAGGATATCTATAGATCCTTCAGAGGTGTTAACCTTCCAGCTGGTCTTCCAACGCTGCCGGAAAAACCAATAATAGTCTTCAAAGAGCCTGATCGCCCGCAACCCAAATTAGACTCAATGTTACCTGAATCTGATGGAAAAAGAGGAATGTCAATTGCGGTGGGTAGGATAAGAAAATTCAAAAAAAGAGTGATGGTTGTACTCCTTGTTAACAACCTTATCAGAGGGGCTGCCGGGTCAACACTTCTTAATGCAGAACTCGCAGTGAAATCAGGAGTGGTCTAACTGGATAATAATATTGTTTTTTCAAAGATAGGCGGTTCATGCCTGACCGGGATAAAATCGATAAGAAATCTCACAAATATTTATTCTGGGAATGCCAAAAATGTATTCATCCTTAGCGCTTTCACCGGAGTAACTGACGGTCTTTACCTCTCATCGACTGATGCAGGGAAAAGGCGGGAATACGCTGATTACTGTTTAAAACAGCACATTCGCTTGCTTGAAGGTTCTCTGGAAAAAAATATACCGGAACAAGATGCAAGAATGTTGCAGCATTCAATTATGGATTTCATTAATTCAGATTCAGACAGCAATTATGTGAACCTTGACTGTGTTGACAGTTACCTGTCTATTGGTGAACGACTTTCGGCCGCCACTTGCAGCCTGTTTCTGAAGGAGTCTGGTTTCCGATCGACATACATTTCATCTGATGAGTTAGGCCTTATCGCAACATATACCGGAAATGATGTTATAGCAGACGTTCCCGCCTCCATAACTGCAATTAGGTCAAGGTTGAGCGATCTTTTCCGTGCCAATGACCTGATCCTGACAACAGGTTTCTTTGCAAGGGACAGGTTCGGCAATATACGCACATTTGGAAGGAACAGTTCCGATTATAGCGCAGTTGCGATAGCTGCAGCCTCGGGTTCTTCGAAGGTGATTCTTTACAAGGACGTCGATGGAATCTATCAACATGATCCAAAAACTTGCAGAGACGGCAATGTCCTCTATAAAATAATATCACACGAAAAAGTTCTGAATGAGGTACCTACCAGCTACAAGATAGTTCATCCAAGGGCGGTGAGTTTTGCCCTGGAATGCAGAATGGATTTACAAGTCAAGAATTATTTTAACCCGCTTTCAGAGGGTACCCTTATTACCTCACCGAGCGTAAGATAAATCACAGGACTTCATCATCTATTCTCTGATATCTGTAAAGATTTGCGAATTTTCCGTCCTTATGCAGCAGGGAATCAACCGTGCCCTCTTCTATCAGGTGACCGTGATCAAGAACTATTACATCATCAACAAGTCTGATAAGCGAAAAACGGTGTGTTATTAGGATAAGAGTTCTTCCCTCAAGGAATTTCTGCAAGGCGCCTATGATGACCTTTTCGGATTCTGGATCTATCTGT
>JAJZOT010000025.1 GCA_021847855.1 Thermoplasmata archaeon
GTTCTCCTTGCAGTATTCCAGTACGGAAACCATGCCGCTCACAACTTCCGATACAAGCTGTGGGTCATTCCTGTACATGGGTGATGCAGATGGAAATCCAAGATGGAATACCATGTCACTCTGGAGTTTGTATTTTCCGATGTTTTTTACATCATCCCTGATGACCTTAATCTGTTTACTGTCCATCAGGTCCTTGAGGTTGCCTTCGGACCCGGTGTGCAAATTGTCAATAACAGTGACCTCGTTGTCCACCGCAAGCGTCCTTACAAGATTTGTACCTATGAATCCTGCGCCGCCTGTGACTATTATCTCTTTGTTCTTAATTATGTTCTGCATCAATACCGTCACTTGATAGCATATTGAGTATAAAATTAATCCTCTGGATGTGTGATGAATTTTCACACATGCTTCAACCCCTGAAGAATTATATACAACGGTTCAATCTTGAGAGAAATGACAGAGGGAACCACAAATAAGGATTTTTCCAAAAGCGTTCTCCTGCAATACGCAAGTTCCGGTTCCCTCACCATTGCCGGTTCCCTCTTCTACATCTATGCAATGAGGATCTTCTCGCCTCTACAGGTTGGATCACTGACCCTGCTTGTTGCAATACTTGTCATATTCCCCACCATATTCTCACTGGGTGTGCAGTACGGAATGCAGCACTACATATCATACGAACTTGGTAGAAAGAGTACACAGGGTGCAGCATCCATAATAAGCAAGTTCCTTAAGGTCGGAATAGGTCTATTCTTTATTGCGACGCTTGCTGTTGCCGGCATATCCCCTGAGCTATCCCAGATATTCTTCCATTCACCATCGTATACAAGAATAATTGAGCTGCTTTCCCCGGATATAGGAATAATGGTCCTTTTCAACATACTTGGAGGAATGCTTCTCGGCCTGCAGAAGTACCAGACCTACGGGAAGATAACAATAGTCAGCTATACCCTTGCATATGGATCAGCAGCAGTTCTGACTTTCATGTTCCGATCCCTCATCTATGTCCCTGCCGGGTGGATGATCGGATATTCAATAGGGATATCTGCAATGCTTTACAGAATTCTTGTTTTCAAGGGGAAGGAGCAATCCATCAACGTTAAAACAGGTGATATTTTCAGGTATTCAGCTCCCCTTTTCTTCTCATCCATAATTAGCATCAGCGCATCCTATGTGGATCGTTTTGTTGTTGCATTTTTCCTCAACCTGGGAAGCCTTGGAATTTACAACCTTGCACTTCTGGTTGTCTCATCGGTTGGAATATTTATAGGGCCTATAAACAACATCACTCTTTCAAAGTTCTCACAGTTCTATGCGGAAAGCGGAAGCAATTCAGTCAGGGGAAGTGTGAGGATTACCAATGATATTGTATCTCTGCTTTACGTACCAGCAACCCTTGGAATCATAGCTTTATCCACTCCAATTATAAACCTGATTGCGGATAATAGCTATCTTACCAGTGCCATCCCCATGGATATCATACTGACTGTATCAGCTGTTCTGGTATCGGTCAATGTTCTCAACCAGGGTCTTTTCAGTGTGAGAGTGACCAGGATATTCATTTATTCATCCACGCTTTCGCTTCTGTCAAATGTTGTTCTCTCTTACATCCTGATACCGAGATTCTCAATAATTGGTGCGTCCATAGGATACTCGTCGATAATGGTTGTTTCCTTCGTCATTATCCTCTACGCATCCATCAAGAGCCACATATTCAGCCTGAATTTTTATACCCTTTTCAAGATCTGGGGGTCGGCAATCGTAATGGCAGTGCTGGTGCATTATCTTGCAATATTAAGCGGAGACCGGATGCTGTTCCTGCCATTTTACATACTTGCAGGAATCGGAACATACCTGTTTCTAATTAAGATCACACATGCGCTCAATGGGGAGCACAGGGAGATTCTTTCAAGATTCTTTCCAAAAGTTTACAACAGGTTCAGATTCATGTTCAACTGATCCATTTCTTTTCGCAAAAATGGAGTGTGCTTGCCTGGGAATGAAAATTCAGGCAGCAATAACGTCCTCAACTATCTGGGATATTATGTGACCTATTGCAATATGAACCTCCTGGATTATGGGTGTGGTTTCGCTTGGGACCTTAATTGTGTAATCTGCTATCCTGTCAATCTCCCCTTTTCTGGACCCGGTGAAACCTATTGTAAGTGCACCAAGTTCTTTTGCCTTTGAAAGTCCCCTCACAACGTTCCTGGAGCTTCCGCTGGTGGATATTCCTATGACTGCATCTTCTGCCTTTGCAAACGCCTCAACCTGCCTTTCGAAGACATAATCGTATGAGTAATCATTGGCAATTGCGGTCAGTGCGGAAGTGTTGGTGGTGAGTGCTATTGCTGGAAGGGAACGTCTTTCCTTGAAATACCTGCCCAGCAGTTCAGCAGCAATGTGCTGGGCATCTGCAGCACTTCCACCATTTCCCATCAGTATGAGTTTTCCGCCATTTTTTATCCTTTCCGCGATCTCGTTTCCAACCCTGTATATAATTTCAATATCCATTGAGGAGCGTGTCCTTGATCCGGCCTCGAGATAGTTTTCAATTTCAAATTTATCCATGTCCATATTATGATAAAGCATCCTAATAATATTTTCATGTTGCGATGAGACTCTGGATCTGATCAGACTCCCCTATTGTGTTCTTCTTCCTCCCTAAGGAATTCTGCATAATCTGGATCGTCCATCTCCAGTACAAAAGATCCTCTGTAATCACAGTCAAGACACGTCCATGAACCGGAGATCATGAGGAAGTCGCCTATTACATTGTCTGATTTGCATTGTGGGCAGACCCTGTGCATATCATGTCATGAAAATACTCCCATATAACATTGACTCTGTTTGAGAGATCAGTGACCACACCGGAACAATTCTTAAAGTATGGTTTGTATATGGGTGCACGAAGAAAAGCATTGACAGGTTTGGAATAATAATCTTAATTGCTACAATTTTGAATGGAGTGGTGTACTCCTACATAGCCATAATGAAATACATGGCGATGAACGCTGGAGTTTACGATCTCGGAGTGAGTTCCCAGCTTCTTTACTATGTATTTCATGAGAGTGTCCGGTACAGCCTTACACATATCACATTCAACAAGCTTATCTATCTTCCACTTTCCGTAATCTACCTTATATATCCACATCCACAGACTGTCCTTGTAATCCAGGCGTTCGTGGTATCCCTGGGAGCTTATCCTGTTTATCTTATCGCCAACCTGAAGCTCAAAGACAGAGGTTCTGCGTTCATGATCGGGATGACATACCTGCTATTTTATCCACTTTACGGTCCACTGTGGTTTGATTTTCACTTCATGGCACTCTTCCCTACCCCTTTCCTGTTTTCTTTCTATTTCTACCTTAAGGGAGAAAAAAAGAAAACGGTTGCATTTGCCCTGATTGCATCAGTAACTGACCTCCTCGCTCCAGTCATAATTGGAATGTTTGGACTGTATGCACTGATCCATGATAGACCTTTTACAAAACGTATTGACATAAAAGGAGCAGGCTTTCTCATTATTCTGTCCTCAGCCTTGATATTTATAGCTGCCAATTTATACATTGGGCCTCAATATGCCGTTTCATTTGCAAACAATTCAGTATTCTCATCCACTTTTGCCTTCACACATACTTCCAGGACCTATGAAGCCACGTATTTTTTATGGATTATGCTTCCGGTGCTTTTTATATGTATACTGGCCCCTGATCTCCTTTTCCTCATAATACCATTTGCAGCTCTTGTCTTCGCAAATTCCTATTTCCCATTTGTCGACACAATGTTTTACCAGTACACTGCCCTTGTCTCTGCGCAGATATTCCTGGCCTTCATATTCGGTATAGAGAGGTTTGGAAAAAAAATGGGAAAACATGGCATAACGGTGAAACGTTTGGCGGCGGCTGTCCTGATTTTCAACATCCTTCTTGCCATGATGTTCACGCCCCTTGGCAATTCAGTAACAAACAACCTTGACAACCAGCACCTTGAATATGCACTTACAGGAAACAGAGGAAATTACGAAACAATTGATGAAATCACATATCATCAATATGATTCGGGTGTATTGAAAATGGCATCCTTTGTTCCACTATACTCCTCCATAGTCATACAGGACAACATGCCTCAGTTGACGTCCGGTTATCACTGGGTCCTTCCCGATTTTATAAAAGAACTGAATAACCCACAGTTCGCCATAACAGACCCTTACAGCCCGGCATTTTATAACACATACTTTACGCTTAACACCAACCATACCATGCTCAACGAGATAAACAGGATATTTATCCCGGATAAATATGGAATAGTGGCTGAAGACTATGGCGAGATCCTCCTGGAAAATGGTTACAGAGGAAATGTCAGGCAGTTCATACCCCTTGAATACAGTGCTGGGCCAAGCTATTACAAATCGGGAATAATTGGCGCCGCAGACAGTAACACAACCATTGGTTTCAATGCACCCTTCATTGCACCAGGAGAATATCTGGTGGAATTTTCAGGCATAAATGAAAATGTAACCAATGTGAATGTCTCATACTCATATGACAACTTTAATGGAACAGTGAAAATGGGAACTGTGCCCTTGCCTGTTTCCACAAATGGAAATGCTTCCATAATCCTCAATCCAGCATTTTATATGATGAATCTGCAGTTCTTCATTTCCTACGGCGGAAACAGCCATAGCAATGTGGTTATGAAACTGTTGCAGGAAAAACCGGGTTAGTTTGATTCATTCGTTTTTAAACTGCCTGAAAAGTGTTCTCGGACTGAAACTCCTCACCAGCGTAATGAGGTCAGCGAACGAAGTTTCCCTGATTGCAATTGCCATAAGGAAATACACCCCGATTGCCGCAATTCCAAGGGGTCCCAGTATGATTATATCCTTTGGATTTATAAAATGGACTACAAACATTATGAACGCAGCCTGGATGAGGGCAGGGATGATGTGCCGTACAACCCTGAAATTGTATCCTGTCTTCTCAAGTTTTGATACTGATATACGGTAAAGCACCGTATCTATTATGGTGATTATGGTTGTGGCGACAGCCGCTCCAAGTGCACCCAGTGAGAAGTATGTCAAGCCGAATATTGATGGTGGGACCAGAAGAAGAATAAGAGTTATGTTTCCCAGAACAGACAGGAAATCTATGATAGCAATCCTCCCAGTTTTCTGCCTGGACATGATTGCAGAAGAGTAGGGTGTGTTTATTGCTGAAAAATATGCCCTTATGGAAAGCACAGCAAGTATTGCGCTGTACGCTATGTAAGCCTGGTTGAATATATTCATAACATACTGTGCAAGTATGGCCATGTCCACAACAAGAGGCAGAATGAAGAGCGATATGAGTCTCTCAAATTCCTTGATTGTCCGGGCGTGTTCCTCTTTCTGATGTTCCTGGGTTATTCTTACAAGCATTGGAAGGAAGAAGATGGACAGGGATGCACTCAGTGATGAAACTACAAGTGCTATATTCTGGGAAGAGTAGAATGCACCTGTTGCAGTGGCATGCCAGTAGAACTCTATGATTACCTTATCTATATTGCCATTAACTGTACCCACTACTGAAACCAAAGCCAGTGGTAGGGCAAGTGCAGTATAAGTCTTCATCATCTTCCTTGTGGGCCTGGCTATTTTCCAAGGTCTTCCCATGATGAATGAGCTGAGGAAATAGACAGCGTATGAAAAGCTGTAAGCAGATGAGACAAGTACAGCCGGAAAATAGCCGGTATTGGAAAGGATGCTGTATCTTATGGTGAGACCAAGTACTATGAAGACAGAGTTCCTCAATATAGCCTCTATAACAGGTGGGATTGCTATTCTGGTTGATTTCAGGTTGGCGATAAAGAATGTTTTTGTGAAACCTATAAAATTTGAAAAGAAGAAGTATGGAATGAGGGAGAGAATGATCCAGAACTCAATGGGGGACTGAAAACCCCTGTGAAGAACATGTGTCCATACAATGAGGGAACCCAGTACAATGGCAATGAACAGGAAACCGAGAAAGAGTTTAATGGTGAGAAAAGTCCCGTTACATACCTCAATATCCTCACCCTGTGAGAGTTTTATGTTGTGCGCTGTTGAATACCCCAGATCACCCAGAAGGGATAGAATTCCTACAAAACCGATACCAAATGAGACAAATCCCCACTCAGTTGTCCCCACGAAACGGGTTATGAAAAAAAGTCCCACTAACCCAAGTACTGCACCAATAACATTCTGGATCATCAATACAGGGGATCTTCTGGCAAACAATTCAGGAGGCAGATCGTCATAGCCTAAATAATCTTATTCCTTCAGGTACATATTTATTCACCATGAGTACAGTCACATGGCGGAAAGTTTCTTTAATGTGTTATTGAGATTTTCTTCAGAAACTATCCCGATGAGTGTGTCAACCACCTTTCCTTTGTAAAAAAAGAGGAACGTGGGTACATTGAACACATTGAATAACTTGAGGACCGTCTGCGCACTGTCGACTCTGGCCCTTGCACTCTTTACACTGCCCCTGTATTGTTCTGTAACATTTTCAAATATGGTTTTCATTACAGCACATGGTACACAGAGTTCCTTCCAGAACTCAACCACGATCTTCTCATTCGACATTATTGCCTTTGCAAAATCCGCATCTGTCAGATCAATAATCCGCCATGCTGGAGAATTATGGTTCTCATCCATATTTTCAGATGTATCTTTCTTTGAATCCCTGGCATCTGGTGACAACCTACTCATCCGCCTATGAACAGCTGAACATGTTCTTTCAGTTCAAAGAAATGGATGGAAAGGTCAGAACTGATGACCGCAGTTGGGACAGAACTTTGCATTTGAAGGGACCTGTTCACCACATGAGGGACAGTTCTTGATGGATGCAGGGAGATTATCATCAGTCTCAGCGTCCACGTATTTTGGTTCGCTCTTCTTTTTCTTCCCTGATTCTTCATTGTAGAGAATATTGATGTTTGCTCCGGGAGTTTTAGCCCTGGCCATCTCTATCTCCCTTTTTTTCTCGTCCTCCTTTTCCCTCTCAGATTTTTCAGATGAACGGCGTTTGGCCTCTGATGCCCACTGCTGTATAGACCTGGCCCAAGCATCAGGCTCCTCAACAACAAAATCGGCACTCTGTGTTGAGTTATCTCTTTCATAGGTAACTGTAAGAATCCTCCTGGCCCAGAATTTCAGCTTTGGTTCGGAACCGGCAGCATCTTTCAGTTCGGTGAGCTTTAACTCCATATCTATATGTGGTGGTATAGCCCTGAAAAGCTTCTTTTTTCCTTTTCTTTCGTATATGACTCTGCTATTGCTGAGATAAAGTGTTCCATCTGAAACCTTGATGGAATGATCGACAAGTGTGGCGTCGCTTTTCATAATTTCATGCTCATCGCTGTTATAAATTGGCATTTTATAACCATATGCTGTATCAATATAAATTTTTCACTAAAACCAATTATGATCATTTTTCTTACAGATTTATCGAATAATGCTCTTTGAAATATGCTTCTGACCATCGGGGAGCAATATCTCGGAAAGTTTTATGTGTCAAACTTCATTCAGGATTTATATTGAAGAATCTCATCACTTCACGTTTCGTAAACAGGCAAGAGCGTCATTTTGTCAGAGTGGATTCTTTTTCTTCCGGAAGACTCTTCATGCTTGCTGCGGGATCTTCCCTTACCGTGGCCCCTTTTTACCTTAACATGAGTTTCGGATATACACAACTGTTTGCAATCTTTGCTGAATTCATTATTTCCCTTTTTGCATTCATTCTAATACTGTTTGCCCTGTCCGGATGGTATGTTCCAGACTTTTCACATGGACTTGCAATTTACGTGTTCTCCATCACTGCCGAGATTGTTTCATTCCTGCTGGTACCATGGTCATCCATGACGTATCTGATAATTATAATTGCATGCAACGCTGTATCACTGGCCGTCATAGTAAGCCAGTTCATGGGGTATGCAGAACTGATACACCTCAGATCGTTCGTAATCGGCACCATAGCCGCATCCCTGGTAATCCTCATTATAATGATGATGAGCGTCGCACAGTTCCCGACCGATGAATCTGTTTTTGACTACTATTCCGCCCAGTTATTTCTTAAGGGAATTGATCCTTACATAAAGGGGACATTGTATGGGATCCTTCCAGTGCTTGGTTTCACGGTGGACAGGACAACCCCCATTTCAACGGGTGGATTTGTGCAGTCACTCGGTTACCCCGCCCTTTCATTTATATCATACATTCCCGCGGTGCTTTTCCACATAAAGGAGGGTTTCATACAGGTCCCACTTTTCATACTGCCATTTCTTCTTCTTTCCTATAATTTCATGAAAAAAGGTTACTCCAACTATATACCGTTCGTTGCTCTATCCATATTTTCCACAATGCAGTTCTTTTATGAAGGTCTTACCGTGGGAAATAGCATATTCTGGGTTTCAATGTTAATGGCATCATTCATAATGGAGCAAAAACCGCTGGTTTCTGGAACATTTATCGGTATTTCCGCATCCTTCAAACAGTTCCCTCTTATTGTCCTGCCCTTTTTCGCCATATACATGATGAGGACTCATGGTACCCGAAGTTTAAGTAAGTGGTTTTTGGCATTTGCTGCATCTTTCATGCTTATCAATGCATATTTTATATATCTAAATCCAGTTGCATTCTTTACCTCCATTATCTCGCCTGAGACTTCACTGATCATAGGTGTTGGATCCGGTATTTCCCAACTGTCTTTTGCAGGGTACTTTTCAATATCCAGGTCATTTTTCTTCCTGATGATGGTATATATTTCCCTATTTTCAGTTATTGCCTACTGGATATACTTCAACCGGCTGAAATATTGTCTCTTTGTGATTCCGGTTATAATATTCCTCTTCAACTACAGGCTCCTTGTTCAGTATATCATGTTCTGGCCCCTGATATCCCTTCTCGTTATTCCCAGTATAATGAGGGAAAGGGAGAGCGTTGATGGATTATCTGGACTTGTTAAACCCATGGGGAAGAAAGTTGCCAGCCTGTCGAGAACCAGAACGTTCAGGAATATTGCCCTGGCATCAGTAGTTCTTATCATAATTCCCACCGCGGCATTTCTCGAAGTTTCCCATGGTGATAGCCATTTCAGCATAAATTCAGTTCATGTTGAAAGTTTTACAGGCAAGAATTCCAGCATTGTGGATGAAATGATTGTAAATCTCACGTACAATGGAAATGGAGATACAAGTGTACCTGTTCTTTTCAGGATAATTCCTTCTGGCCCCATGAGCAATATCAATAATATGCTGTGGTATGACGTGAACAGTTCCCAGACAATAGATATCCACCAGACTGAAACTTTCTTTATTGTTCCATATAATTCAACACAGTTTCTAAGGGATGGTCAGGAATTTCGGATTATAGCCTTTTTTGGTAATATCATGGGCGAGAAGACTGTATTCTCGTGAGCATGGATATAATTTTTCTGTCCCGAGGCAAATCTCATGATTTTACCCAGAAGATTTGAGACTTATTTCAAACAGCTAATATATGAATTCGGTATGAAGACATGATTTGAATGGAATGGAAAAATCATGATTACACCCGAACCCGGGAAATGAGAGAAAAATATATCCCTTTTGAAAATGTAGACAGATTCATAGGACTTAATCCCAGAGATAGTCTGCTGGATATCGGCGCAGGAGATGGATTTTATGCACTTTCCTTTGCGAAGGAGGTAACTCGTGGATCTGTTACAGCCATGGATCTCAATGAGGAATCTGTCAGCGAAATTAAGAACACTCTGGAAGCAAATGCCATTAAGAATCTGGTTGTTTTACAGACTGATGTCTGTACGGTTTCCGACTACAGTAGATATACAAAGATTCTTTTCTCCAACGTTTTTCACGACCTTAAATGCAGGGATAAGATACTGAATAACATGGTAAGCACATTCATAGATAAGACCCAGATCATATTCATTGAATTCAAGAAGGAATCCACCATTGGCCCACCAGCGGAAATCAAGATAGGACAGGATGAGTTGAAAAGCATCATGAAGAAGCATGGATTTTCTTTTGTTAAGGGTGAGGATCTCACGGAACATTACATGCACATGTATACAATCTGAAATTTTATTCCATCCTCTGATGAAAGGCCAACAGAAGATATCAGCGACTGAATAGTCACTCGCTCTGTTCGTGCTTCATGAGTATGAATCTCATACCGAGTCTCTCAGCAAGCCCACCGTCCATATCTTCCCTGTCACCTGCCATTACTGAATTTTTTATGTCTATATTGAGATCAGTGGCTGCGGCAGTCACCATTCCTGTTTCAGGCTTTCTGCACCTGCAATTTTCTTCTGGAGTATGAGGGCAGAAGTATACGGCATCAATGTGCACTCCCATATTCTGAAGATAATGAATGAGCACATCATTGAAAATTTTCAACTCCTGTACCGTAAAATATCCCCTGTTTATGCCAGACTGATTTGTAATGATGACGATAAGGTAACCTTCTCCAGAATACCGTTTCATGAGGTCTACGGCGTCATGGTATATTTCTATCCTTCCAGCGTCAGCGGAATAAGGAATATCCTTTATTATGGTTCCATCCCGATCAATAAAAAGCGCCTTTTTCAATAC
>JAJZOT010000330.1 GCA_021847855.1 Thermoplasmata archaeon
TTGAAAGGACATCCACAACGGTGGTAAATGCTGCTCTTATGCCGGTAATATCTACATACATATCAAAGCTTAAACAAAATCTGTCAACATTCGGTTCCCCGGCCATAAGCATCATGTCAAATTCGGGAGGATTGATACTGGAAGATGAAGCTATGAACAGACCGGTTTCAGTTGTAGAATCCGGCCCGGCTGCCGGAGTTATTGCAGCCAACATACTTGCCGAAAAATTGGGAGAACGCAGGATCATAAGCTTCGACATGGGCGGAACTACAGCCAAGGCGGGAACTGTTGTGGATAACATGGTTGAGATAACATCTGAATACGAGGTTGGAGGATTATCACACCATGGAAGGATGGTCAGGGGAAGCGGATATCCTGTGCGATACCCATTTGTGGATCTTGCGGAGGTTTCTGCCGGTGGTGGGACCATCATCTGGCTTGATTCAACCGGTGGGTTGAACATAGGGCCAATAAGCGCAGGTTCGGATCCAGGTCCGGTGTCATATGCCAAAGGAGGAAGTGAACCAACCATCACTGATGCAAACCTGGTTCTGGGGATACTCAACGAAAAAATGTCAGGAAGCAGTTTTGTGTTAAGAAAAGATCTTGCACTGGAGGCTCTGGGAAGACTGGGTGATCCCTATGAAATTGCTGAGAAAGCTTTGAAGCTCGTAGATCTGGAAATGTCCAGGGCAATACGTATTGTAACAGTTGAACGCGGTATTGATCCATCTGATTTTACAATATTCGGATTTGGAGGGGCCGGACCACAGCATGCTGCAAGAATCGCGGAAGAGATGAAAATAAGGCATGTGGTCATTCCACCTGATCCCGGCGTGTTCAGTGCCCTTGGGCTTCTGCACTCGGACTGGAAATATGAACTGAGAAAGTCATACCCGGATGAAATTGCAATGGAGTTCAAAGCACTGGAAGATTCCCTGAGGTCTCAGTTTGGTGCTGAAGAATTTGAACTCTATGCTGACTGCAGGTATGAAGGACAGGGTTCCGAGATCAACGTTCCTGTTCTGGCCAGGGAAAGGGAAACCATTGAGAGTGATTTCAGGAAATTGCACGGAGAGGCATATGGGTTCAATCTCGACAGGAAGGTGGAGATCCTCACAATAAGGGTATTTGGCATCTTGAGAAGAAACAAGCCTCAGTTTGAGGTTGAAGTAAGGGATACTGTTGGGAAATTGGTAAGGACCGTTTTTATGGGGAATCGCTTCCTTGAAATTCCGGTGTATTCCAGGAACACCCTTCCCGTTGGGACAGAAATTATCGGGCCTTCGCTTGTAGATGAAGCGGGGTCAACGACTCTTATACCTGAGGGATGGAAAGCAAGGGTTGGATCCATGGGTGAACTGGATATGAGGGTGATCTGAATGACAGACTGGGAATTCATAGGAAAAGCCACTCAGTTCATTGCAGAGGAAATGGGTGTGGCACTGAAGAAATCAGCCATATCTCCAAATATCAGGGAAAGGATGGATCACAGCTGTGCAATCACGGATTCGCATGGAATAATAGTGGCACAGGCTGAACACATACCCGTTCATCTGGGTTCTTTCAGGTTAGGTGTTAGGAACATAATGGTATGGTTGGAAAACAAAGGTGAAGTACTGAATGAGGGTGATATGATCATCACCAACGATCCTTACATCTCAGGCACACACATGAATGACGTGGCCATCATGGCTCCAGTGTATATCAATGGAGAAAACGCGGCTTACGTCGTAAACAAGGCACACAACGTTGATGTGGGAGGGCCCGTTTTTGGAAGCCTGAACCCAGAAGCAAAAAATCTCTTTCAGGAAGGTTTTGTAATCCCTCCAGTGAAAATAGTTAAAAATTATGCAATTGACCAGGAGATATTTTCCTTCATACTTAACAATTTCAAAGATCCGGAAACAGCTTTGGGAGATATCAACGCACAGATCGCCGCAAACAGGACAGGCATAAGAAGAATACAGGACCTTTTTTCAAGATTTGGTAAGGATCATGTTACTGAAGGTTGGAAAGATCTGATTGATCATTCGCGGATATTATCGCAGCAGGCCATTTCAAAATGGAAGAAGGGGAAATTCCGGGCAGTGGATTATCTCGAATGGGGCAAGGATAAGGTGAGGCTTGAAATATCCATTGAAGTATCAGATGAGGGGATAATGGCAGATTTCTCCGGTACTTCCCATGAGATAGAATACCCCCTGAATGCAGTCATGGGGGTTACATTTTCCGCGACTGCCTTTGCGGTGAGAAGTGCAATGAAAGCAGAAGTCCCCACCAACGAAGGGTTTTATTCAATAATAAGTGTAAATGCAGAGGCAGGTTCCCTGGTCAATCCCGAAAAGCCTTTTCCCGTATCGGGCGGAAATGTGGAAACCACGCAGAGAATAGCAGATCTCACGCTTCATGCCCTTAGTCAATGCGTGGATGGAATTCCATCCGCATCCTCCGGGACAATGTTCAACGTAATGATGGGAGGGAGAAAAAATAATGGAGGATACTGGTCATATTACGAAACAATAGGCGGAGGGAATGGCGCAGGACCGCACAGGGCAGGAGTTTCAGGTGTCCACAGCAACATGACAAACACACTTAACACTCCAGTAGAGGTGGCTGAAAGGGAATACCCGTTATTTTTCACCTCTTACACCTTAAGGAGAAACAGCGGTGGAGGAGGAAAGCACAGTGGAGGTGACGGAGTAATAAGATCATTCAGGGTAACAAGACCAAGCTCTCTTTCCGTTATTGCCGACAGATTCAACACCAGACCATATGCTCTTTCCGGTGGTTCCCAGGGAAAGCCAGGTTCTGTTTACATAAGGCACGGGAAAAATAAGGTAAAAATGCCCAGCAAGTTCAGCCGGGAACTCGAGAAAGATGATGAGGTAATACTGATGACTCCTGGGGG
>JAJZOT010000331.1 GCA_021847855.1 Thermoplasmata archaeon
GCTTAAGTATCCTGAACTGAAGCAGAACAACAAGAATTCCGTTTAGGGCATAGAGGTAGCCGAGATCAATAAGGGGCAATTTCGTCAGTACAATGGCGTAAATTGAGAGGGAAATGCCACTCTGCCGGTAGAAGAACATGAATAAAACACCCACCAGCACGAAAGAAAGGAAAAACCTGTTGCCAAGGGTTTTCGTGAGATCTTTTGAATTAGTTACGCTCATGGAGTCTGTGGCTTTGATCATGGTTTCAGGAACTGCCCTGTATAGTGTGTATATCTCTATCAAAGTTGTAATTGATGCAACGAGGAAGATATACTCGAATCCTATTCCAGAAAGAAAGCCACCGATAAGAGGCCCAACTGCTGTGCCTATATTTACCATTATCCTTACCGTCGTGAAAGCCGAAAGCCTGTCTTCAGGAGAGCTGAGATCTGCAACAGCAGCCTGAAGTGCTGGAAATTGAAGTGCGTTTATTATAACTGAAGAATACCAGCTTCCTATCAGCAGATACACGCTGAGGTGCCTCAGAACAGCAAGAAACATCAAAAAATAGAATACAATGTTTGGGAGTGGGACCAAAATCATAAAGAATCTTCTTCCCAGTGTGTCTGTTAACCTTCCAGAGTATAACTGAACGAATGCCATAATAAGTGTTGCAAATCCCAGTAAAGTTCCTGAGATGATAAAGGAAAGATGATAAAACTCGATAAATACAAGAGGAAGGAATATAAAGGTTGAAGATCGGCCAGTAGACCGGATGAAACGTGCAAAACCGATATAAAAGATCCTTCTGTTAAGAGATCGCACATTATATCTGTTTTCCATTCTGAATCTGTGTATTGCATCCGCATTATTAAAAAAGCCTTATGCCTGTTTTGCAAAGCAGAATATTATAATGAGAATGGATATGCCGTACTTTAGATTTAGAAAATGACAAGGTTGATCCTCGAAGATGGAACTGTTTTTGTGGGAAGGGGATTTGGTTCTCTATCAGACTCATATGGCGAGATTGTTTTTACAACATCGATGTCTGGATATTTGGAATCGATAACTGATCCTTCATACAGAGGCCAGATTTTGGTATTTGCTTTCCCAACCATAGCAAACTACCCCCTTTCAAAGGGGAGCTTGGAATCAGATAAAGCTCAGGTCGCAGGTGTCATCACCATGGATTCACATCATTCCTTAAAGCAGGGTGGTTTTCCAGATCCGTTTTCTGATTTTCTCAAAAAATCAGGTGTTCCAGGAATTGATGGTGTTGATACAAGGTCTCTGGTAAGGAAGATCAGGGAAAATGGAGTGTTGAGGGCCTGGATCTCACAGACAGAGAAGGATTTGGATTTCAAACGTGACCCTACGGACAGGGATCTGTGGAAGGAGTGTATACCAGACATGGTATATGAAATAAGAAACGCCAAAAGCGACAGGAAGATGCTTTTTATAGATACAGGGGCCAAAAGATCCCTCATAGCAAGGATGTCTGAGGTATCCAACCTATCCGTCTATCCTTATAACGCATCCTTCCCCGATTCTGGCTACGATGCAATCTTCATTTCAAATGGACCTGGGGACCCTAAATCAAAATATCTCAGGAATGTCGTAAAATTTATTTCTGAAAACATTGGTAAGAAGAAAATTTATGGCATATGCCTGGGACAGCAGATTATATCCCTTGCATATGGAGCTAAAACATATAAGATGAAGTTTGGACACCGCGGCACAAATCATGCCGTAACTGATGGCTCTAAGATATGGATTACTTCACATAATCATGGGTATGCAGTTGATTATGACTCAGCCAAATCATCCGGTCTGGAAGTGGAAAGATGGGATGCTAACGACAATACGCCAGAGATGTTATCTGACCAGGAGGAAATGATCTGCGTGCAGTATCATCCTGAAGCATCTCCTGGTCCCAATGACACGCTTACTTTCTTTGACATGATTAAGAAGAAGGTTGATTCATAGTGCCGCTCGACCATGCAATTCGAAACGTTCTTGTCATTGGCTCAGGTCCAGTGGTTATCGGCCAGGCCGCAGAATTTGATTATTCAGGATCGCAAGCATGCCTTGTCATAAGAGAGAATGGCCTCCATGTTACATTGCTAAATCCAAATCCCGCAACGATCCAGACAGATTATTCAATCGCGGATAGAATTTACATTGAACCGATAAATTCAGAGGTTATAAAGAGTATAATTAAAAAAGAAAGAATCGACTCTATAGTTGCATCTGTTGGCGGGCAGACAGCGCTAAATGCTGCAATGGAACTTTACAGACAAAACGTTCTTGATGATTCCGTAAGGATTCTGGGCACCTCTCCCGGCAGTATTGAAATCGCAGAAGATAGAAGAAAGTTTCATGAACTCATGAAAAAGATAGGCGAACCCGTCCCTGATTCATTTGTCGCGAAAAATGACAACCTGCATGACCTCCTGAGGCAGATCCCGGAATCATCGTATATAGTAAGAACATCCTTCTCTCTTGGAGGCATGGGGGGCGTTGTTGTAAAGGATTTGGATGAACTGAATTCCTATGCAGCTAATTTCTTTTCTGACAATCCCGGAGAAGAACTCGAAATTGAGAAATCTATTCTTGGACTGAAAGAAATCGAATACGAGATGATCAGGGACAACGCAGGAAACTGCATATCCATTTGCAATATGGAGAACCTGGACCCAATGGGCGTCCACACCGGAGAGTCAATTGTAGTGACACCGAGCCAGACCCTGAGTGATAACGAAATACAGAAGCTCAGATCAGCGGCGATAAAGATAATTTCTGCCATTGGCATCATAGGTGCCTGCAACATACAGTTTGCCATCGATGATGTAACAGGGGATTATTATGTGGTTGAGGTTAATCCCAGAACTTCAAGATCTTCTGCACTTGCCTCCAAGGCGTC
>JAJZOT010000026.1 GCA_021847855.1 Thermoplasmata archaeon
TTCTTTCCAAGGCTTCAGAGAATTCCAGGAAAATCGTCAATGAAGTAATGTTCAACAGGCAGAAAATGGAGGAAAATATGATAAAGGATCTGGAGTATGCATACAGATACCTGTTTCAGGAGTGCAAAACAACCAAGAAGGGAGTAGTCGGATTCTGCCTCGGCGGAGGACTGGCATTCCAGCTCTCAACACAGGCTGAATTTGACGCTTCGATAATCTTTTATGGGGCCAATCCCAGGAAAATAGACGATCTGGCAAATATAAAGGGGCACGTCCTCGGACTATATGCCGGTGAGGATGGTTCAATAAACGGCGGCCTTCCAGATCTGCTTAAGAACGTCGTAAAGCACAAGGTGGACTTTGAAATGAAAATATACCCCGGAACTTTCCACGCATTCTTCAACCATACGGGAATGAGCTACAACGAGCCGGCCGGCAGAGACGCATGGGATCGGATGAACGCTTTCTTTGCTAAACATCTTGGTGATCACAATGGCGGAAACTGATGAGGAAGGGCTCCTTGACGGATGCTTTTTCACCTGGGTGCAGGTGACGGAACATTACAGCAGGAAGGGAGAAATAGACTCAAAAACAAAGAATTTCAGAAGAGAAAGACAATAACCACTTCCAAGACTTTATTCCATTTCATTAGTCGTATTTTGACGACAATTACCTGAGATTTGTGTCATCAACGGAATAAGGTATTACTGCTTCATTAAAACTTAAATACTTACATCAGTTAAATTCTATATGTCTAATAGAAAACTGGTTCTTACAGCCATTATTGTGGTTTCCATAACCGTGCTGGCCTCAACCCTCTTCTTCGGAATGTCGGCACAACCAGTGTACAAGACAGGATCAACAACATCTCCCATGATTATTTCAACAAATGGTGTATTTAAACATGATACTCAGAAGCCGTTAAGTCAGGCATACGGAAACACATATTATGTGTCAATGAACGGGAATAATGGAAACTCTGGAAAGACCCCGTCCAGAGCTTTTCAAAATATTTCTTATGCGCTGTCTGTGGTACCGTCCGGTTCCAGGGTGATAATTGAGCCCGGAATTTATGTGTTCCATCAGCCGCTTATAATCAACAAATCGGTATTCCTTGTATCCAGCAGCGGGAAATACTGGAACAGTCATGTCTATTTTGAGGCGATAAAAAACCAGATGAATCTCAATGGGCGTACATCGTCAGTCTTCCAGTTGGGGGGTTCACCGAATCCAAATAGTAATGCAGGTACGTTCGTAACAAATGTAACTATTAAGGGCTTTAACTTCGAAGGTGCTGGAATAGAGGTTCGGGGAACAGGCGCCGGTTACGTCACAATAGCACAGAATAGTTTCAGAAACCTATACACAGAAGCTGTCGGGTATCATGGAAATCCTGTTGGATATCCATCGCCTTTTCCCGCAGATAATTTTGTTAATATAACTGGAAACCTGATATCAAACGTTTCTGGATATCCCAACTCAGGTATGTGGCTCGGGAACCTCCAGAACAGCTCCATAATGTATAACACCATCGAGAATACCGGTTATGCAGGTATTATTATGACAGGAACACCGGCAGGTTCATTTCCGGCTTTCGAGGCCAATAATTACATCGTAGGAAATACAGTGATGAATGTTCCTCAACAGGGCATTCAAATAGCATTCGGTAGCAACGTAATGATATTGGGGAACACAATAACTAATGCGGGGTCGGGTGGAAGCACGGTGGGCAAAGATGCAGCAATTTCATTGTACAACCCGGATCAAACAGGCATAGTAATGGAATACAATATCCTGGCAAACAGTTTCGAAGGTCTTGGTGTTTCCCAGCAGGGTACATCCTTTTCCTCTAATCCATTGGGCTCAGGAATAGTATTCACACATAATGATATAATAGGAAATACCATCGGGGTGTACAACAATGCAGGTTCAGGAACACTTAAAGCCGGTGATAACTGGTGGGGTCCACACGCTCATCCAACGAATAATGGATCCAACGGATACGCTGGTTTGGTCAGCATTGAACCCATTTCTCAACATCCATTCAACCCATTTGAGTCTTGGGAGCTCTACAAAACGGATGTTCGGTTGGAGAATCACATGATTTGATCCAACCACTTTACCTTTCATAAACGCGGATTGTGAAAATATCTATAGTCGATGAGCCACAGATGATGGTATCTCGAGACCGCTGGATGACAGGAAACTGGATAGTTCAATATCGGAATCCATTGCGGAAATAGAATCTATATCCTTCAGGATGTGCCCTGTTATTATAGAAACGACTGAATCTGTCCTGTCAATGATCCCTTCGTCTACAAGCTTCCTGATCCCTGCCACAGAGGCGGCTGAAGCTGGTTCACAGCCAATACCTACAGAATCAATTTTCCTTTTTGCCTCCATGATCTCGCTGTCTGAAACCGCCATCACAATGCCGTTTGTGGATCGTATGCTCTTAAGAGCTTTTTCCCAGTTCACCGGATTACCTATTCTTATGGCGGATGCAATCGTGTTAGCCCTGACAGGGACCAAGTTTTCAGTTTTTCCGGACCATAGGTTATAAAACGGGCTTGCCCCCTCTGCCTGCACAGAAACAATCCTCGGCACTTTGTCAATTACCCCCATCTCCTTCAGTTCCATGAGCCCTTTTCCTATCGCTGTGGTGTTTCCAAGGTTTCCCGCAGGAAGAGATATGAAATCAATATCCGGATTCTTCTCTATTATCTCGAAGGCAATGGTTTTCTGCCCCTCTATTCTCCATGGATTCAGGGAATTGAGGAGGTAGTATTCGTGGTTTTTCTCGATGATGGCTTCTAATTGCGACATGGCAGAGTCGAAATCTCCGGAAACACTGATTATTTTAGCTCCGTAGGCTATTGCCTGTGCAAGTTTCGCTCGAGACACGTTCTTTTTTGGTATGAGCACATAGCTGTCTATGCCTGCAATTGAGCTATATGAGGCTGCAGAGGCAGAAGTATTACCTGTGGAAGCACAAATCGTAGCCTTGACTCCGAGTCTCAAAGCCTCGGAAACAGCAAGGGTCATCCCCCTGTCCTTGAAGCTTCCTGTTGGATTCTCTCCCTCGTGTTTCATGGATATGTTATCAACGCCAGTCCATTCACTCACTTTCCTATGTGAGTAATTATGGGTGCTGCCCTCTCCTCTTGAGATTATGAATTCATCAGGAACTGAAGGATGAATAATCTTCTTGTACCTCCAGACGCCAGAAATTTCTGGATCGAACCAAGCATCTCCAAGTTTGTGCCGTACTTCCAGTATTCCATTGCAACTGTCACACCGGTATTTCTTTCTGTTTATGGTGTACTCTTTTCCGCATCTGAAGCATTTCAGGAATGATTCCGACATATCCGATTTCATATTAATGCCTGGTCCCAAGATTGCAGTATCGTGAGGTTACGCTATCCTGCCTCAACTGTATCGCCAGCAAGTACAAATTATGTTCTGAACGAATCTCGGGAAAAATGTCACTCCTCATACATGGTCACGCCTCTGGCTATACCGCACCGCACGAAATCGACATCAATACCGCGCTGTTTCATCAGTGGCTTCACCCTCAGCTTAATGTTCTCCACGTTGGTCTCCTGGTCCATGAGAAGTATTATGCTTGGTCCCGCACCACTTATTGACACGCCTATGGCATTTTCCTGAAGACAGAGATCCTTCACTTCTGGATAGAATGGGAACAGGGAAAGTCTGGAGGTTTCAACTATATTGTCATTCATCCCTTCCCTTAGAAGGTTCCTGTCACCATCTGTAAGACCAAGGACAAGCAGAGACATCAATCTCGAATTGCTTATGACATTATCCATGTGAACCATTTCCGGTACCATGCTTCTGGCCAGTTTCGTCTTGCCGTGTATCTTGATCTTGGGAATAATGAGCATTACACCATCTGCCGAAGACGAGTTCAGAGAAAGAACCTTCATCGGACTCGTGGATTTAACGAAAACAACTCCGCCGAAAATGCTGGCGGCTACATTGTCAGCATGCGGAGAACCGGAAGAAGCGCCTTCGCCGAGCATGGCGTAGTGTGTCAGCTTGTCCAGGCTGAGTCCGAGATCGAGGAGCCTGTTCGCTGCCACTACCGATCCTGCTGCCGAAGCTCCACTGCTTCCAAGGCCAAGTCCTTCAGGGACTCCTTTCTCAACGGAAATCGAGAATTTACCCTTTATGTCCAGATCCTCAGCCATTTTCATGAAAGCATAACTGGCTGTGTTCTTCGAGGGATCGGTCTGGGCACCGTCATGAAACATGCTTATCTCCAATGGTCCTGAATTTTCCTGCATTCTTAGAGTGATCTTATCGTGAAATGCATCATGCGCTAGGGCCAGAGTATCAAACCCCGACCCGAGATTCGCTGATGATGAATATGATATCGCTGTTATTTTTTTCAAATGGGCATTGCATTGACTTTGTTCAATAAAAACCTTTCATGCCATGAGGCTTAAAATTGATACAAAATTACCATAAATTGCGACATATTTCATCCAAGAGGATTAATTTTACATTGTAATATTGTTGGGGAACCCATTCCGCTGGACTTTTAGCATGTTTGCAGAAAGCGACAATTCTCGAGCCAACTTCTCCGGATTACCATCTGGACTAGATCCCTCGGCGCACCGAGACCATTATTTCGGCAAATTTAAATTAATTCCGTAAATGCTATAGCAGTTGACAGAGAACGGTTATGCAAGGCCTGCTGAAATAAGCACAAGAATAGCTACAACTGCAGATTCTGATGCTATTGCAGAAATCTACAATCAGGGAATTGAAGACAGGACTGCTACATTCGAGACCACCCTCAGGACAGGAGACGACATCAGGGGATGGTTTGATTACAGTCTCCCCATTGTCGTAGCAGAGCTTGACGGGAACATATTGGCGTTTGCCGGAACTTTTCCTTACAGTTCCCGCAAAAGCTATTCCGGCATAGTGGAATTCTCTGTGTATGTGAAACGTGAAATGAGGGGGAAGGGTGCGGGCAAGGCTGCAATGAAACTATTGATCGAAGAATGCAGAGCATCCGGCATCTGGAAACTTGTTTCAAGAGTGTTTATTGAGAATGAATCAAGCAGGTCACTGTTAAGATCTTTGGGATTCCGCGAAGTCGGGATATATGAAAAACACGGAAAACTGGATGGAAAATGGAAAGACACGGTTATAGTTGAATATCTGATTCGAGAAAACCTGGTCTGAATCCACATTCATCAAATTAGCCGGCAATGTCGGAAATAATGTTTTATATCGGTTTTCGTTTCAAATATTATAGAGGATAATCAATGTGCTCTGAATGCATGCTTGAATCGTGCGAATGTCCCGGATGTTACTACTACAGGCACAACTCTGCATGCCCCGATTGTGGGCACACTATATTCCTGGACTGCTGCCAGGGCTTCTGAAACTCTAATAGGCAAGATATCGCATTTGCACACGAAACGTTGAAAAGTTGTAAAATTGAATTATAGCCAGTACGGGTTCAGGTGCGTTATCATTGGAAATAGTTACGGCATAAAACATCATACCGCTTATAAGTCTCAAAATTTATGGTATGACAACAGCAAACCTCGAATGAGTTAATTTCAACGGTTGAGCACGCGATTAAGAAGTTCATGCAGAGAATACCCAGATGATAGAATAGAATCATGGTGTAGTCTAGAATTATACGCCATCACGGCCTAGAAGTTTTATATGTATAATGGGTTTGTGGTTATGAATTCCCAAATTAAATACAAAGGGATAGCCACCGCCTCTACTCTGGTTCTGGCGTTGCTTGTCATTACCTCTATATTTGTTCCTCCTATATCATCGTGGAACGGCATTCCAGCTGGAAACCCTCTGCACTCATACAATAACGGTAGCCTGCATTCACGCAATTATCCTGCCAGTTCCTATGTCAGCGTTCCTTACGCACCGGGAACTATTTCAAAAAATCTCTCAAGTGCATACAACGGAAAGATGTCCGTTATGGTAACGTTCAAACTATCTAACCAAAGCCAATTAAACTCATTTCTCTCCAACCTTTCAAATCCTTCCAGCCAGCAATACCACAAATATATGAGCAGAAGTGAGTTTGCTTCCAGATTTTCTCCGTCTTTGAGCGTTTATGAGAACTCGGTGAACTATTTCAATAGTTTTCACAATACGAGTGTTACGACATACCAGGATAGGGTCTCCCTGGTGATTCATGCACCTGCCATCGTTATAGACAAAATCTTTAACACAACAATTAAAACCTCAGCGATAAGTTCCCCGCTTTACTATGCCTCTTCTTCCCCGGATCTGCCTTCATCCATTGGAAATTACGTATCTCAGGTTTCCGGTCTGTCGAATCAGAAAATAAAACTTGCAGGTAATCTTGGACAGGGAACTCCTATCTCATCTGGCATAGGCATCTCCGCGACTCAGAGCGGGTACCCCACTCCGGTTGAAAACAATAATGGTGCTCAACTAATCTATGGTTCAGATCTGCAGGTTGCCTACGATGAGCAGTCGCTTCTCAACGTTACGTACCCGACACACGAAGTCATTGCCACAATATTGTGGTCCGGACAAAATTCCAGTGGAACGCCAGTAGGGCCATTTTACCCTGCAGATATCAATGCGTATTACAACGCAACACTACCGTCTTATGAGCCGCACGCTAAGGTGTACGGTGTTCCTATTTACGGTGCTCCGATGCCCGGGATATCATCCACATATGACGTAACTGGCGCGAGCGGTGAAAATACCCTTGATCTTGAAATGGTTGGAAGCACAGCTCCAGGCTCAAGCATTTATAACGTTTATGGACCAAACGCAACCTACACGAGTCTGAATACTGCATTTGCATTCATTCTGAATCCGAATGCTTCGACTCCGCAGCTTAATAATGTATCCGTTATCTCAAATTCCTGGGGTGGATCAGAGTTCAATAACACCGCTTGGTACACCTACCTGCAGGAAGCGCAGTCAAGAGGAATATCCGTACTGGCGAGCAGCGGGGATTCCGGGGACAATCCATTGAGTTCCAAGTATTCACCGAATCCAAATTATTCCGGGGATTACGTTCAATTTCCTTCGGCTATGGCATACAATAATTTTGGAATAACTGCAGTTGGCGGCACAACTCTCACTCTCAACAGTGTTTTGCACATCTTGAATCAGACTGCCTGGTATGAGAGCAATCAGTCAACAGGCGGAAGCCCTGCAGGAAGTACCGGAGGCATAAGTTCAGTATTTCCGGAACCGTCATGGCAGAAGAACACCGAGGCAAACTCCGTCATTAACGGTCAAGGACGTGGAGTCCCGGATATCTCCGCCATTGCGAATAACACGATTGTCTATGAAACGGTAAGCGGAGTAAGCTATTACGGAAATCCAAATTTCTATGTATATGGGGGCACCAGTGTTGCATCTCCGGTAGAAGCTGGAATCGTTGCGGAAATGGATGCCATTCTCAATCATTACAATCAGTCCAATCTCGGGTATCTCAATCCCATGATCTATCAAATCGCAAACAGGCAGATTTCTCCTCTAGTTTACACAAGCACCTCTGGGTATTCGCTTACGGGAAAATATAATTCATCCCTCCCTATGACTGCGTTTTATGACGTGAAATACGGTAGAAATCATGTGTACAATGCCTCTTTTGGGTACGATCTTGTCACAGGATGGGGTTCCATTGATGCCTACAACCTTACTATGTATCTTCTTTCGGTGAATTACTCTGGAAGGGTTTTTGCTCTCAACGGGGTTGAGAACACATTTAACCTGTCCGCTCTCAATGTTACTTCTTACCTGTACAATCAATCCACGAATAGTTATTCCACAGTCAATACTCTGTTCAATGCATCAATCCAGCAGAATATGTTCGTCGCCGACGCACTTGGAGCTCCAATCTACTGGATTCAAAATGTAATATATATAAACGGTTCCCAGCAAACTGGCTGGACAATGAATTATACCGGCTGGGTAGTATATCCTTTCTATGGGATTTATCCCTCTCAGACTGTATATGAATACAGTTACCCGCTCGGTAAGATCATTCATCTCCCACATGAGTTCAAGATAAAGACATGGTTGAGCAACCTGAGTGTGCTAAACGGGCAAACTATGAATTTCGAGGTCAATTCTCACGCTTTGCATATCCCGGTTCCAGGTGCCTCTTTCATAATAGGGAGCTATAACTACACATATTTCTGGCAGGGAAAGAATTATTATAACGGCCCATTCCCCAACAATAAATTTCTAGGAGGACTCGACCCGCAGTTTGGACTTGTCGGCGGACCTTCTGCTGGATTGGGCAATTTTACGTTTCCCACGTCGGGAAACATGACTGCTTACATCGAGCCAATGGGCATGAACAGTTACATCCCCGCCTCTACTTCTATCTTCAATCTGAGTGTTGACGAAACTGGTGAATCATCAACAAATCTGCAATGGGTTAAAACGAATTCCGGCCCTTGGGAACTTTCGATTCAGAATGGAACCAATTTGCAGGGCGTATTGAGTTATTACTCACAAGCCTACAAGGTTATCTTCACTGAATCCGGTCTCCCATCGGGAACAGAGTGGAGAGTTAACCTAAGCAACGGCCTCTCTTTTAATAGCACTTCATCGTCAATCTATTTCAACGTGTCCAACGGAACCTACTCCTACACATTATCTGCGTCATCACACTATGTGGCCTCACCCTCATCAGGTTTAGTAACAGTGAATGGGAAGAATATATCGGTGACTGCTAAGTACTATGAATCCGCCCATCTCAACGTCACGGTTTCCCCATTCTCAGCGATTGTCTCCGTAAATGGTATTAATGAAACAACAAACAATGGTTCTTTCTCCAATTACCTGAACCAGGGATACTACTACATCAATGCGTCGGCATCTGGATATAAGCCATACTCGGACTACGTCTATCTCTCATACAAGAGCAACTACAGCTACAGCATAACCCTCCAGAAAATAAGCAACGCCGGATACCTTGCCGGCACCATATCCCCTGGCAACGCCACCATCGTAGCTAACGGCATAGTCATTCCAGTCTCCAACGGATACTTCAACGCATCCCTCTCTTCCGGAACTTATTACGTATCGTTCACAGCAAACGGATACGGCAGCATCGTAAAGGAGGTTAATATCAAGGTTGGAAAGACAAGCACCCTTGATGTATCCCTCACACCGGTGACGAACTCTGTAACCCTTTCGGGATATCTCAATCCGGAGAACGCGTCGCTTGTCGTGGATGGATTCGTAGCTTATGTGAATTCAACCGGATACTATCACATCTCACTCTCTGGAGGAACCTATACTATATCTATCTATGAGAATGGATACTTCCCGTATTCCGAGAATGTCACTATTTCTTCATCTGAGATCATGAATTTCACCCTTGTGAAGGAGCCGAAAGCAACATCAACCACTTCAGCAAGCAACACCACCGCAATGGGTTACAACGTTACTGTATCGAATATCACGAATGGAAACGGTGTAATATCGATGTCCTTCAATTCCAGCGCCAACGGGACGCTCATCGTTCAGATACCCTACACCGACATGAAGAACGCAACCATATCGGGGATACTCAACAGCACGGTATACATCAATGGCGTACCTTACAAGAACTACACTGTATCGATCTCATCGAACTATACCATAATACTGAAGGTATACGACCTAAAGAGCGGTGATCCCACGCTGTACTGGAAATACTTGCCCAATGCGGCAATCCCCAGCCCGACACCTCCCACAACAGTTTCACCGCCCCCATCTCTTGCGGGTTACGAGGTTCTGGGAGCAATAATAGCGATTGGCATCGTGGCTGGAGCTGTGGTTATAACCATGGGGAGGAGGCGTAGATAAATCGATCCATCCGTCTATTTTTATCTAGACCGGAACTGAGATGCTCTCAGGTCGCTTTTTCATAGAATAACATTACTATCACAGTTGTTGTTCAAGCCGGATTATTGTAACTCTCTAAGGACATCTATCTTACCCCTGCAGGCACAATCCAGAAATATTCTCTCAGAACTTGAGTTTGTAAGATCACGCCTCCGGAATTGAAATTTTTGTTCTAAAAAGAAGTGAAGTAATTTTTCACAAATTGTCAAAAATGTCTACACTGTGTATGTCAAGCTCCCATTCCTTAAATTCATCCGTTGCAGTATAAAGTACCTTGAAGAATTCGGGAAGCACAATCTCCGGTACCACAGTTGCGAAGGAGAAAGTCTTGCCCAGAAGCTTTTGCGGCATTCCGAGTGTTACAACGGAATTTACCGAGACTTCATCGATAAAGAACTTAATCAGTGGGTTTGAGAAAGCTGTTTCATAAATCCTGTGCTCCTTCGAGATCTCGTTGATCCAGTCTTCCTTTTTCCTTAAGAGCGCGTTTTTGTCGTAGTACACCGCCCTTATTTCATCTTCGAGCAGATACTTCAGTTCCCTTGTCCAGTTCACTCCCAGGTTCGTAATAACCGGATCGCTTACGATGTTCATTGCAGAAACTGGAACAGATCCGTTGACTTCCACGT
>JAJZOT010000332.1 GCA_021847855.1 Thermoplasmata archaeon
GTCCGCTGAAGCCATCCGGATGGTTATAATAAATGGGTCATTGACCGTATCCCAATGGGATCAGGTGGGCGTCTGGTTAGGTGGACTTGCAATCCTCGCTGCTTTTATGATCTTGCTGACGGCTTTTCTGGCAGAAAAGGAAATAAGAGACTGATCTCAACCTAATTTTATATTATTCCATCCTATATACAATAAATGCGAGCTTTAATCGTTGGTAGGTTCCAGCCATTTCATAACGGGCACTTTGAGGTCATAAAATCAATAATAAAAGAAAATTTTTCTGTTATAATAGGAATTGGAAGTGCCCAGTATTCACATACTTTGAAGGATCCTTTCACAGCAGGAGAAAGACATCTGATGATTTCATCTGCACTGGAAGAGGCGAAGGTTGAGAATTTCTATCTTGTCCCGATAGAAGACGTAAATTCAAATCCACTCTGGGTTGCACATGTTGAAGCACTCACCCCGAAATTCGACAAGGTATTCACCAACAATCCGCTCGTTAAGAGGCTTTTCGGCGAGAAGAACTATAAGGTTGAATCATTTGGTCTGCTTAACAGGTCCGACTGGTCCGGCACCAGGATAAGGGAAAAAATGCTGAACGGAGAAAAATGGGAGCACCTTGTGCCGCCTGCAGTTGCAAAGGTAATAATGGATATAGATGGCATACAGAGGCTGAAAGACCTTTCAGTTTCCGATGAGGATTAATCATACAGCATATTCTCTTCCACTTCAGCTGCTTTTAATATATAATCAATGACCACGAACTCATCCGGCTTGTGATAGGATTCGGGAGCTGATATCCCCCACACTACAGCATTGATGCCCTTTCTCCTGAAAAAGGCTGCACAGGTACCACCACCAATACCGATCGGTTTCCCCTCTTTGCCAAGAATCTTCATTATTGTCTGATTGAGGATCTTGTATACCTCTGAATTTGTGGATGTTGGATGGGGTGCCTGTTCTTTCTGCACAGGTTTTATATTTATTTTTATCCCCGTCGTGTTTGTAAATTCAGTAGCCTTTTCTCTTATGAAATCCATGAGGAGATCCAGGTCATATTTTGGAAGAACCCTGCAATCCATAAAGAAGACATCCTTTCCAGGAATTGTATTAATGTTTTCGACATTTTTATCATGTTTGGTAATTGCGAATGTAGATTTAGGGTACTCAAAAGTTTCATCTGAATCAGAGAAACTGGAATGCAGCTGCTGGTCAAGCGCTGTTAAAAATGCCATTGCGTTGCTGGTAGCATTCAGTGCAAGATCTGGTCTGCTCGCATGACCCTGTTTTCCCTCAAAAGTAAACTGGAGCCAGAGTATGCTCTTTTCTGCTATCTCTATAAGAAGGCCATCTGGCGTGCCGGAATCCGGTACTACAACAAGATCCCGTTCAGAAAATATGTTCTTGCTGAGCAGGTGTGAGATTCCATATTCGCTTCCAGTTTCCTCATCAGCCACGAATACCAGTCCAAGATTGTATTTCATCCTTGGTGAATTAAGGTGTTTCAGGATAAGAAGGGATGATAGAATTCCCTCTCCGTTGTCCGCTGCCCCCCTACCATATACCCTGTTACCTTCCACAGTAGCAGTAAATGGTGGCCGGGTCCAGAGCTCCGGTGATCCTTCAGGAACAGTATCAATGTGAGATATCAGCCAGAGGGTCTTATCCCTGTTGCCGATCTTGAGAACAATGCTTGATCTTTTTTTCCCTGAATTATCGGTAGTATCATACCTGTTGTAGTTTTCGAACCCCATTTCCCTTAGTATATTGCATAATTCATCGGCCTTTGCACCTTCTCCTTCACCACCTGAAGATGGAGATATTGATTTTATCGGAATCAGTCTCCGGAGCATTTTGATTACAAATTCTGTATCTTCATTCTCTACTGCTACTGCCATAAGAGTTCAATATACCAGAATATAATAATTTAACCTGAAATTTAGAGTTTCCATATGATTAAGTCGGAAGAAGGTGCTTGATGGTGTTAACAATCAATCAGAGGATGAAGATCTCCTGCGCCTCCTGTCAACCAACCCTATGATTCCAAAAACTATCGCTATAACGAAGAAACCTATTGCTACGTCATATTCATTCGCTTGCGAATAGTAACCGCAGTTTAGGTTTATACTCGTAGCGGGCAAAAAATTACCAACAATGAGTGAAACCCCACCGAGAATGAATGATGCGACCGATATTGCCTCAAAATATTTCATGAATGCCATCAAAGCTGATTTATTATAAATGTTTTTGTGAGGTTTTCCAAATACTCAATTTCCCTAACTCCGTAGATGGATATACTGTCATCTTTTAACGTTTGTATAAAAGGCCTTATACCTGTATTTCTTAGAATCTGGTCGTTTTTTGCCATTCTCATTTTCATAACTTCTGATAAACGTCGGGTTTCCAAAGATATCAAAAAGGGTCTCATCCTCACTGTTCAGTGTCAGCAGGTACTTTCCCTTGAGTGTTTTAATCTGTTCAGCCAGGTCAGCGAAATCTGTTTCCATGAAATCATAATCATACCATGTCTTACCCGGATATGGTGGATCAAAAAAGAAGAAAGTTCCACTTTTATCGTACTTCGAGATAAGTTCCCTGAAATCCATATTATGTATTGTCCAGCCGGATATATTTTTTGAAATCTTATCATAGATTTCAAGCGTCCTTTTTAGGTACGCCTTATAGGCCTTTTCTTTTCCAGTAGAATAAGTTCTACCCATCCCGCCAAATGATGTCGAGAATGACACTACATAGTTTACAGCTTTTTCTATAGCACTTAAATCTCTTTTCGACACTTGCTCCCTTTTAGAATTTACTTCTTTTCCTGAAGAATTTAAAATATCAAGCACTTCCCTTTTTAGAGCTGACTTGAATTCAAAGGTATGATGTTTAATGGCAGAAA
>JAJZOT010000333.1 GCA_021847855.1 Thermoplasmata archaeon
TTCAAATATCTGGTCTTTTTGAACATTTCAATATCAATATGTTCCGTCTTTACTGTTATGCAAGAAGTATTATTGTCAATTCGATTATAATTGTAAGTTGGATTTGAGTATCTGGCAAAATTGTGAACGTAGCTATGGACGGTCATGAGTTGATCCATTCTTTCAAGCTTGTTTGGTTCAAACGTGTCGTCATCGTCAAGGAAAGAGATGACATCGTAATCGGAATCATTCATGAACTGGTAGAATGCTTCGTTCCAGTATCTAAATGTCTTGTCCTTCACCACGACACGATCACTGTCATGTGTGAAGCCACAGTTAGTAACAACGATGAAATCCCATCCTTCTTTATGTAAGATGGTGTCCAGCGCTTTCCTGAGATCTGGGATGAACTCTGGATAGCTGCTAATCACAAGAACGCACTTCTTCATCATGGGGTGATTTTACAAACTAATATAATAGCATACATCACCCTTGCGGGGCTTTTTCTGTAGTTTTGCATTAGATCAATAACCCTTTAGAATTTACAGCTAGAACGTTTTTATTAATATAACGCTAAGTGAAAATTCTTCACTATGGTTCCAAACAATTAGAATTTCTTATACCATTGTAATATTCTAATCCATGGCCGGTGAGTCTGATAATGATGATAAAGTTCAAAATTTCAGAAGTTACCTTGGACTGCCCGAACCCGATAATTCAAGCTCCTACAAGAAGCGGTATGAAAATGAAATCATTGAGGGCATCTATTCTGCATTTAAGGAAGGCAGAAAATACTACGTTCAGGTAGTGAAGTCATATGATCTAAAAGGTTTGAACTCCGCTCTTTTCTATATATACACACAGTTATCCAAAAATGGCGTGAACGTTGTTCCACTTGAAAAACTGGACTTCGAGCAAAGCAGGCAGGACGAAAAAAATAATGTTGTTTACCTTGTTTCTGATAAGTATATAGATAGTTCTGATCCTGCTTCATTAAAATTCTTTTCCAATCTCATTGCAGGCGAAGTCCCAAAGAATGCTGAGGGATCACCCATACTGCTGGGACTTACTGACCAGACGTTTCGTAGGATAAATAAATTCAGGAGCAGGAAGGAGATTCAACATACGCCGGACACATCCTATTCTCAAGCATCAGGAAATCGAACATTAGGATCCGGCCTGATTCTTCTCTCGCTAACTTTTCTCGTAACGGGGATAGGAACCATAATTGATCGCCCAACGATATATTCCTTGTCAGTTTTTACTGTATCCTGGATTATTTTTTCCCTGTCGCTAATTGGAATAATTGGTTTTATCATGGTGCTGTTCGGCTATTTACAGTCCAGATCTAAAAAGTACTGGACTCTTGGAACAGCTTTTCTGATTATCGTAGCAGCACAGCTTGCAAGCGTCTTCATACAGACCTCTTCGCTCTCATTGTATAGAGACGGATGGTTCAAATTCGTGCTACCAACTCAAAATATTTTTCCTGGATTTAATGTCTTTATTTTATCGCAAATATACACTGTCCTGGCAATGCTTCTTGCCATTGCATGCTACCTTATCATATATTCATTGGCGACACACCTGATAAAGATTGTTGGTCTTATCGCCTTAATCGCAGGTATTGCAGCTGAGATTTTCACAATGGTGGGTGTTTTGCATATTTCGAGCATTTTTCCTCCGCATATATTAATCTATTATGGCAATTCCTTGTTTATCTCTTTCTACAATAACGTAATGCCAATTCTGCCATTTCCGTCTGTTGTTTTGAACGTCACAGACTTCATCTATCCCTTCCAGAATTACCCAGATCTCTTCCTTTATGTTGAAGTTGTACTGGCCTCGATCTCTAACTTCCTTTTCTGCATCACATATATTGCGACAGGAGTGGCGAAATCAAGACAGCTAAAATCTGATCATGGGGATGATTCCCCTATTCCTCTTTGAACTTCCTGAAGCGACTTAGGAGTATCAGCACAGCCCCGGATACCAGGACCACTATTTCAGCAATTAAAGCATACAGCTCAGGTGGGTATGGAGGTGCCGGTTCAGTTGGCGTTATTACAGGCGGCCTAGGTGTAAATACAATGAGAACAAAAGTTCCTGAATTGTTCTTTACCTGAAACGTACCATAACCATACAAGACAGATCCACTGTAGTAAGTGCTCACATTATAGTAGTAGAGACCATATGGTAGTGTTATGTTCAGAGAAAGTGTTCCGTGCTTTGCAATACCAGATATTCCTGAAATATTAAGATACCATGTATTAGAGGAGGGAATGCCTGAAACAGTAATATCTACGAACCCGGGGCTTTTCACAACATACTTTCCTGTCACACCTGGCATTACGTTATTAGGTGGCATATACCGGCCCCGTATGTATTGAATTTTTAATATTCCCGCACCACTTCCTCCCGAGGTCATTCCAATGTTTGGGTAATATGTACTTGACTGTATGGAATCGTTATGGGTAACCGAAACAGTGTTGCCGTTTAGATACCAGTATTGCGTCGAAGTACCAGCCCACCCTATACCCAGAAGAAAAGGGGAATTTGTAAAATTTATTTGCGGATAGATGGGAGTGCCATTGAAGCTTGGCGTCATGGAGTTTTTACTATTTCCATTATTAAATAAAGAGGCTTCGAACCCGTTCTGAAAGTAGTAATCGTATGGTGTTCCAGAATAAACTAGATGATTCGTTAAATTATGGGAAGTTGACACCGCGATTCCAACTGTATTTGGGGATCCTGCTGTCACGCAATCCTCGGTAACTAGCGATTCTATTATCTCCGGTTGTATCACGGGGTCCTTCGTGATTGCATATGCATAGGCGTCGTTGTAACTATCCCTGACGACGAGGCCATCGTAGATCGAAACATTTGCAGTTGAATACTGAAATGTTATCCAGTTATTTTGAAAGGG
>JAJZOT010000334.1 GCA_021847855.1 Thermoplasmata archaeon
ATCATAACTACAAGAAAGATCGTTCTCACATAGCGGCCCTTGTTTTTTCTTGCGAGAAAAAGGATAATACCTGTTATTCCAAGCGTCGCAAGTATGTATATTATGAAGTATGATGCACTCTCTGTTGTACTGGTACTACCCTGGTAACCGCTGTCGGTCAAAGCATACGTGAACAGCGTCGCTAGTATCGATGCCACAACGAATATTATTATTGTCCAGAGCTCAGGATTTGACCTGAGCTGTGCTTTTTCTGTCATTCTTCCTGCCGTTATACTTGCAGTCAATCTTGGGGCAGAACTTCCATCTGTAGCCCTTTCTTAGCGATACCAGGAGCGGAGCTCCGCATTCCGGGCAGGTTTCACCCGTCGCAGAAATGAAACCCATCTGTGGAAGAGAGTAAGTGTTCGTGCATTTGGGATAATTGGAGCAACCAAGAAACCTCTTCCCGCTCCTGGACTGCCTTATTATGAGATCTCCGCCGTCTAACGGACATTTACCAAGGGAGGCATTCTTCGTATTGTATACGCACCCAGGATCTATGCACCTTGTTTCAGGCGCCTGCCCTCTTCTTATTATCCTTATTAACGGTAGAGAACATTCAGGACACTTCCTTTCCTCCACCTTGACAAGCGCGTTGGCAGGAACATAAAAATCTATCCTGCAACCTGGTGTTACGCATTTTATCTTAGCCGAGTCACGGCTCTTCATCAGGACAAGATCTGTAGAATGAATCGGGCACTTTCCTACAACATCCCCCATCTTAGCTGAGCTGTTAATCACCTCAACAATCCTTTCTTTGTTTGATATGAATTCCTTAAGCACAGAATCAAGCATTTCCTGGCTCTCCTGGACAACAGACCTCTTCGTAATCTCCTTTTTCGTGATACGATCCATGTCCTCCTCCAGTTTAGCCGTCATCTCCGGTTTTGATATTGGTGATTTTACCGTATTAACGGCCTTGATGAAACCAATTCCCAGGTAAGTAGGCCTGACGGGATTTCCCTGTATAAAGCCACGATCCTGTAGCTTCTGTATTATATCATGACGGGTGCTCTTTGTTCCAAGACGGAGATCCTCCATTACCTTCAGAAGACTCGCCATGTCATACCTTGGTGGAGGTTTTGTGTGATCCTCTTCCATCTCCCATTTTACAGCCTTTACCTTCTCCCCCTCTTTAAGATCGGGATGGTATGATTCATTTACTTTCCTGTACGGATAGAGATCCAGCCATCCAGGATCTGTTATTTTTGAGCCTTCAGTGTTGAAATCGTATCCTTCTATCGTTATCACAGCCTTCCTGACTTCCCTTTCACCCTCCCTGTATAGAGTGGCCAGGAACCTTCTGACAATGAGCTCATATATCTTCTGAAAATCGCTCTTAAGCTCACCAGCCTTCGGAGAACTGACGGGATATATTGGCGGATGATCTGTTGCCTCAGTTCTGCCTCTAGATGGTCTTATGGACTCCTGCGCAAGGACCTTTTCCACGTCATTCTTGAAATCGCCCTTCTGTAATTTCTTCAGAACACCTGTCAGGTTGATGCTTCTCTGATAAACGGTATTATCGGTTCTGGGATAGCTTATATATCCACGCATGTAAAGATTCTCAGCAATCGACATCGCCCTGGCCGGGTTTACGCCTATCCTGCTTGCCTCTCTGAGGAATTCTGTTGTGTTGAAAGGCGGAGGTTTGTATATCCTGGCCTTTTCCATGGTGAAGCTCTTCGTTACACCATCCTTGCCATTGACCGCTTCAAATACCTTCTGGGCGTCACCCTTATCAAATATTCTCTCTTCCTTGTAAACGCCTTTGAAGTTCCCCTTCTTGAAGAAGGTTGTGATTATTCTCCAGAATGCTTCTTCCTTGAAGTTCTGTATTTCCTCCTCGCGATCAACAATCAGTGCAAGAGTTGGAGTCTGTACCCTTCCGACGGAAAGGAAATCTTTCCCAAGTCTCTTAGTGGATACAGAAAAGAATCTTGTTAAAACTGCGCCCCAAATCAGGTCGATCTCCTCTCTCGCAGCAGCAGAATCAGCCAGGTCGAAATCAACGCTTATCGGCTTTTCAAACGCAGATAGTATCTCCTCCCTGGTCAATGCGCTGAATTTTGCCCTCTTAACCTCAAATTTTCTCTTCTCGCGGTCAAAACCGGCGAGTTCAAGAGCTTCAGTTCCAATAAGTTCCCCTTCCCTGTCATAGTCGGTTGCAATTATGAACTCAGATCCGGGCTCACCAAAGCCGGCAAGTGTTTTCCCGGCTGTTTTATTTTTCAGGTTTTTCTCTATTCTGGTGTAAATCAGCTTGTGGAGATCAACATTGCTCCAGTCATTCATCTCCTTTGGAAAATCAAGTTCCACTATGTGACCGCTAAGAGAAATTAGGGCATAGTCTCTTCCATCCCTGCTGAATTCTATGTAACTTGTACCATTCGCCTTTTTGGACTTCTGAGTACCTTCGGAGAGGAAATATGCAATTCTGCGTCCCGCATCTGCCTTCTCAGCAATGATAACAGTCAGTGCCACGTGAAACCAACCCTGTGTAATGCAATCAAAGTATAATTCATTGATCCGTTCCTACCATTTTCCAGAACTATTTAATTTTCCATTTATTATTCCAGTAAAGAGCACAAAAGATTACTTATTAAGTTTGATATGCATTATTGTGGAACATGCCAGTTGAAAAATATGGTGACGTCTGCTTTGAGGAATGCGAAGGCGTCTATCCGCCGTCGGAAGACACGTTTCTTCTCATGGAGACTGTAAAACCTTCCGGAAAGGTACTGGAACTGGGCTCCGGATCAGGAATCCTGGCGATTTCCTGCGCAAAGAGAGGATTCGATACCGAGGCTTCAGATATATCTGATTCCGCAATTGAATGCATAAGAAAAAATGCCTCT
>JAJZOT010000027.1 GCA_021847855.1 Thermoplasmata archaeon
CAATTCTGAGAGCGCTATCTGTTCTCGATATAGAATCTTCTCTGTCACAAAGATCGAACATCGCCCTTATGGCATCTATGTTTTCAGGAACAACGTCACTTTCCTGGTGAACTGCCTGTATGAAGTTAATCCTGGTTCCAGTGACCTTGATGCTCTCCTTCCATACGAAAATCTCGAAAAGGTCACCCCTCTTCCTCCCCATCTCGCGGGCATAATCCATTACCTGAGCAGTCGATGATTTTCCATCCTTTCCGGTTGAAACTATTATTCTTTTCTTTTCAGAAAGAGCAGCAATTATATCCTCTGCACTGGCAGGCCGCGATAGATCCGCGTTGACAACATGAACATGCATCAGTGTGGTTGGCGCCTTAACCGCAACTGTTTGCACATTAAGCCCGGGCATAACTGTCACCAGATCCGGACCATGATGTGACGGAAAGGAGAGACTTGGCTCAAGTGCGTTTATCGGCCCCTTGGTGCTGTCATTCTGATCCGTTGCTCTTCTTATAAGAGTGGCATATGCCGATTCTATTCCTGCCTTATCCCTGATTGTGGATAAAGTTCTTGCGAGACCTGTTGTGTTACAGGATACCACCCTCACATATTTCTTTCCAACTGATGAATTAAAATTCGAATAAGCATTGAAACTGGCCTCTGCAATTTCTGCCTCCTCCCCTCCCTGAAAAATTGCACGCACTCCTGCCTCTTTGTATTTTTTTAGGTTTGTTTCGCCCATTCCTTCAGGAGTTGCATCTACAACGATGTCACAATCCTGTATCATGTCATCTACTGTTCCGGCGGCACTGATTCCCGCAGCTGAAAATATATCAATTGCCTTCCTGTCCGGAACAAATATCCTGTAATTCCTTGAGGCAATCTTTGCAACGTAATCAGGCCTGGTTTTTGATATACCGACAACGTTCATGTCCTCCTGCAGCATTACGGCATCGGCAACCCTTCGTCCAATAGTTCCATAGCCATTTATGGCGACATGAATCATGCGTCTTGATCACATGTGATGATATAAAATATACTCGCATGCATTGTGTTGACATGAATGCGATTTGAACACCATGCAGAAATTTTGTATTCATAAATTTTAGAAAGTGAACCAGCGTTTATTCAGATTGCAGAGATATCCCGTTTACCTCGACTGAAAACACAGAAGGGATATGTGCAGATAAAAGGTATGAGAAAACTGCATAATTGGGGTTTATGCTTATTGCTGGGTCAGCTGACATCTGTTTTATAAGGCTCTGGTTAAATAAACTGAAATTGATCCCACTGGTGTTTGAATTATATACAAAGGTTGTCTGTGATGATGTGCCCAGTATTGTGTTTGACGGCAATGAACTATTATCGATAAAATAGTAATAATATGTGCTGTCAAAAACTATTACCGGACCAAAGAATGAGCTGGATGGATTGGTCATGCTATAATTTAATTTTGCACCCTGCACGGAAAGATTGTAATGAAGCGTGAATGAGTCCTTTACTAGCATGTCAAAATTAATGGATGCGTTCAGAGCGCCGAATACCCCGCTATTTGTTGTTTTAGAAAAGATGAACCCGTCACTTATCGATTGCATTTTCAATCCACCGGGTTGTGAGGAATAGAAATTCCAGTCTGGAAATTGCAGCACTGAGTTCTGGTCCGTAACAGGATAGCTCAGATCCGGATTGTAAAGCGGAAAAGAGCGACTGGTTGAAATGTTCCTGACAGAATATTCTGTGCAGGCTAAAGTGTTGTATGCCTGGATCGTGATCGTCTTCGAGGTCGCGGGTAAGAGTGATGTTACGTTTTCCGGGAAAATATTAACGCTGTTATATCCTGCATGTAAGTATGGATCTGATGCGTACCAGGGAAAGCCATTTGCACCGGAGCTTGAAACCTGTAATTCACCAGACGCAAAAATCCTGTAGTTCATCTCTACCGTCTGCGGATCCCCATTTGCAGGATTATATGATATGTTGAGCCCTATCATTGTTACATTTCCCTTTATCTCAAAAGGATTGGCTACTGCCTCAATCCCGTTGATCCTTAGAGGAAGCGTATTGGGTGAATAGGAATATACCCCGGCTGATACGGCAATACCCGCAAAGACAATAGCAACTACAGCTGTTGCAGCCAGTTTCCTGTTTCTGGAAAAATAACTGAAAAAGCGGCTCGCACTGAGAAATACATGTTTTTTCACTGAGGTTAGTCCTGATGAGCGCCTTGATGTTATGAAATCAGGTAGAACCAGAATAATTAGAACTGGCCAGTAAATTATATAGGTTATCAGAGACCTGAATTCCAGCAGGAATATTATAACAGGAAACGCAAAGAACGCATATTTCAGATTGTCATAGTATATGATGTATATTGCGAGAAACATGACTGTGAGGAGCGCAAGTGCTATCGAGAAGAATATCGTGCTAACATGTATTATGCCGGTGAAATCCAGGATGGACGGTCCGATTCCGGTACCGACAACACTCTGGAACTGTATTGATAATACATTGACAATCCAGTCATGAGCGTTTACTATAATGTAAGGTAGATTTACACCTAAAAACAGCACGATTGCGAATAGCATGAAATACGATACGTATTTCTTGTTTCCTCCACTTTCCCTGTAGAGGAAATATAAGTAGAAGGGCAAAATCAATGCAGGTATCTGCTTGAATGCGAGTGCAAGACCATAGAAAGAGCCGGAAGCCATGGGTTTCTTTCTCAATGCAAATGACATGCCCAGAAAGAACACCCATATTATACCGGTAACTCCGTTGACAGAGAAAAATGCATATTCAAAAATTGTTGCAAACACTATTAAGACAACAGCATTCCTTGATTCAATCTTGTATTTCCTGAATGTCCCATATAAAAGAAAATAAGTGGCAACGTCAAATGCAAGTACCACGGTATAAGAAGGAACTCCGAGAAGAATCGCAGGAATGAATACTATGGCAGCAAGTGCCGGGTATTCAAAGTAATTCGCAACCCCTCCTGACAGAAGAGGAGTGGTAAATACCTTATTTGCAAGCAGTGTGGGCACAACGCCAAGCATGTTGGCGTTTATGTATGGATCTATACCATGCAGGGAAAGATAACCCGCATAGGTATCTATCAGTATCTCATCTGAATTAGATGTCGGAAAATATTGAAGATAGATTGCTATCAGTGCTATAATAGACAGAATAAAAGCAAGATCTACCATGAGGGTGAAGTGCTTTACCTGTTCTTTTATTGAGAGGGCGTAGAGAAGGAGTATTCCGCTCATTATAATAAGAGCCCAGACCGAAACAAGAGCAACTATATTCAGGTAGCCAGCGAGGTACCAAATCAGGAATGAGAAGTTTATCAGAAATATAGCCATCGCTATGTAGGCCAGACGCCATTTTTCGATTTTCCTGGCACCTTCTTCTGGCAATCTGTTCTCTGGAAGTTCCTGATTACCCGCTTTTTCTTCCATATGACTTTAAGGTGGTATATATTGAAGAGGGTGTTATAAGTTTTTATCAAATTTGATTATTTGTCTGACATTTCAGAATGTTTCACGTTTATGATGGTCCGATTGATTACTACTCCAGAAGAATTATAGGATCAATAACATTTCAAGAAAAATGCGAATAAGTGTAATTATTGTAATTTTATTTCTTATTACACTATTCCCCGTAACGGTATATGGTCAGAATGGTACTTCAGGTAGTCTATCACAAAGCTATTACTTCAGTTCACAGGAACCTGGTTCTTTTCCTGCGAATTCGAGCACATTCTTCTTTTCGGAGTCTGGTAATATCGAGGCTGTGTCGGCAAATATAGGAAATCAGCTGTTTGGAAATGGTCTGGGTGTAACTACATGTAATTTAAGCGCACCAGGTTTTGTTAAAATAAAGACACCAGATTACCATGATTACTATACATTCAACATGTCGTTTTCATGGAACAACTCAATTAACTGTGGACTGGCTGAAAACGATATAATAATATCATACGGGAGCAGTGTAATAATGAATGTATCATTCGGTCCAGAACTTGGATATTACATATTTTCATATAACAGCGAAAAGCAGAAAATTGCAGCGGATCCAGAGATGAACCATTTGTGCAACATGAGTATTTGTTTTAATCCTGCTTTAAACGGTAGCTTCATCTCGTTTTCCAGCACTGGTTCAGGATTGGTATTTCCATTTTTCTATCCTTCGCTTAACGGTACCGGATCCAATCTATCCGTCCTGGTCGGAGGCGAAGTCTCTTACATAGCACTTTATTCTATTTCGATATCACCAGATCCATCCTTTCAAACACAGAAGATTGATCGCAGATCAGAGTCTTTTGGAATTGCGGGCTACGGCAATGCCTTCGGCAGGCATTATAAGAGTGCGTTTTACAACAGGCAAACTAATTCAATTATTGGTTTAGCGTCAGGAAATGCGATAGGTGCCTTTAATCTTTACAATCAGAGCTATTTCAACCTCACGGGACCTATAAATCTGAACGGGAATATTTCGGTTATTTATGCGAATAGCAGCTCTATGCTTTCATATTACATTGAAAATAGCACTGAATCCTGCATTGTTAACATAGATCTGAACAACTTTTCCGCAACTTCCATGAAGATAACGGGAAGCATAGATATGCCCACAGGAATGCTTGTCAATGACGGAAATTACATTATCTTTGGAGATGGTGGAATTTTTGGTCTGATCAAACAGGGTTCAACCTCAATCACCGAATCGTACCTGGGTGCGAACATAGGAGCAATTCTGTTGTCTGCTGCTCAAGCAGGAAATCAGACTGATTCCTTCTGGTTGCTTAATCAAACATTATATTCTATCAATGTTTCCGACTCAACCGGTGCTGTCAGCCATCAAAGCTCATCTGAGATTAATCTGAATTCCTCTTATGTTGACGGTATTCATCTCCTTTCATCTGGCGGATTGATTTCTTCTATCATATCTTATAATTTCAATTCAGGGCTGGTTCTTTTTTCCGGCGGTTCTTTGATGCCTGTAGGCATGGATTTCGGTTCGCAGGTCAACATATCTTCATTATCCTTGTCTGACTTTTTGGTTACCACTTCGAATATAATTCTTTACTCCAATTCAAGTGGCCTCTCTGAATTCGGCAACCCTTCTGCATCTTACGGGTTTTATTTGCCAGCGGGAAACGAAGGATTCATTGGCTTCAACCAGACGTCGCTGTCGTATTTCTACAATCTGGATGGAAACGAATTCTGCGGGTCAGCACCAGTTGCGGTCGTAAATGCCAGTTATGTCCTGACAGGCGAGAACGTTCTGAACTTCAAAATCGGACAGAATAATTCGCTAACAGCAGATCTCAGGGTTGGGAATCTATCCTTTGTAAATTCCGGAGAAACATTTGTCATAAATTCGAGTATATTGAAGAATGGAATGTATAAAGGCTCCTTAAAACTGCAGGCCTTCTCCGGCTTCTCCTCGGTTTATAATTTCACTGTTTTTGTCGATACTGGCTCACCAGAGTTGAATCTGAATATCGCAAATGGTTCCTATATTTCACAGATTTTTGGGTTAAGATTGAATTTCACTTTCTGGACTGGAATAAGATATGTTAACGTAAGCTATGAAAACCATGCGCTTGATCTTGCTGGAATAAATCAGACTGTTCCATTAAATTTTGGCAATATAACCGGGAATGTGAGTGTACGGATTGTCATGGTTGATGATCTTGGCATTTCACATCTTTATGAATTCAATGCGTGTGTTATTCCGTCAAACGTTTCTAATTTCAGTTTTTATCCTAGCAACGGGACATATTTTAATTCAACAAAACCCGAAATATACTGGAGTCCTGTCCAGTATGCAAAATATTATGTTATCACCATAACCTCAGATAAATTAAATTATTCTATCATAACGGATAATGACTCTTTATCACCAACACTTGAAAATGGAACTTTTCAGATTTCAATCTATGCAATGATGCTTGACAATTCACAGATAAAACTTTCCTCCAGAACATTCTATGTGATGGATTACGCGCCTTCGATATCGTTCAATAGAAGCGATGGCAGATTCTTTTCATTTTATGGAGATTCAAATAACAATTCCTTTTACATTTCGGCAGCAAGTAATGTTACATCTGATATGTCGTTTTCAATAACAGGACCGTCAGGGACTACAATATATCTGGTGAACCTCGAAAACGTAGTTCAGTTCAATTCTTCCAGTAATAGCTATCTTTTCACTTCCAACGGCAACTATAATTTCAAAATATCCTCGATCGGTGAAAGCGGGCTTGAAAGCTCTATTTCATTCAGCATATCCATCAATAATACAATCCCTTCCCCAGCTCTTGGAAGCATTAATGCAATCTACACGAACATGACTGCTTTGAACCTGAATATTTCGGGGCGGGAAAATGTATCCTGCACTTTTATCCTTTACTTAGGTGGAAATGAGGTGGAGGACGTTTCAGGAATTTCAGCACAATTAACACTCTCAATGGGTACAGGTCAATATGTTCTTATTGCAAATGTGACGTCTGAATGGGGTAACTTCAGAAATTCAAGCGTTCTGGTGACATATGAGACAGATGATCCTGTAATTAATGTGAGTGTTAATTCGTCAGCAGGCGGTTACGTAAATTACAGAATTTCAGATCCAGCGCCGCTTCAGGAAGTATACATTCAGTATCTAACGAAAACGGTTATTCTTGATCCTGAAAATACCTCAGGTGTCCTCGCTCTAAACGTTAATAGAAATTCGGCCTTCAACTCATCCATTTATGTTATAGACAGGTGTGGAAACGCTGCAGAATTGAATTTTGGGGTTGCGATAGATCATTTTGTAAACATAACAGGAGCATCATTTGACGGATATTCCATCCTTGGTCTCTCATTGTTTTCGATTCATCTATCGGGACAGAACGTTGAAAATGCAACTGTTTCGATATCATATGGTCGGGAAAGCTTGGGTGGCACAACCCTGTTTGATTTATTAACTCCGTTTGGTTATTCCGAGGCGACTGCCTATGTTAATTACCAGAACACCACCCTGATATATCATAAAAGAATATTTTCAGTTAGCTGGTACCCGTTAATTGCGGCTGCATTTCTCTCTGCTGCCTTCTTTGCGTATGGAAAAGCCAGAGAAAATACAGATGATCTGGAAATAACAGATTTTGTGCTATCGTGCGACGGAATGAGGATAAAGGCAGCCATTAAATCCGCCAAAAAAAGGAGGATCAGCGGACATTCAATCCGGAGATCTATAGAAGCACTTTCAAAGGAGGGGTCAATAGAGATTGGTACGGACCCGGATGGAAAAGAATATATCGTCAGAAAGGGTGAAAATTGATAGATTTATCAATTGTAAAATAATTGGGGAAGATGAAAATTTCTGATCCAGGAAACATTGGTAACCTTACAATAAAGAATAGAATCGTAATGGCGCCGATGATCTCCAACCTTGCAAACCCGGATGGATCCACAAACGAAAACCACATCGCTTATCTTACGGCAAGGGCAAGAGGTGGCGCAGGTCTCATAATTACTGAATATACATACATTGATAACATTAATGCACGCGGATCAAGGAATCAGATGGGTGCATATACGATTTCCTTTGTCCCTAAATTGAAGAGGATAACGGAATCGATACATGGCAACGACAGCCTTGCCTTCATGCAGCTCGTTCATGCCGGCGGGAAAGCGCTCCGTACGGAAAACAAGGCATCTCCAATGGCTCCATCTGAAAAGGACTATATGGGCAGCATTTCGCGTGAAATGACGGAGGATGATATAGAAACTACAATAAGGAATTTTGAGGCTGCTGCAAATATTGCCAAACTGGCAAAATTCGACGGGGTTGAGATACATGGTGCACATGGATACCTTGTGCATGAATTCATATCGCCATCCCTTAACACACGAAACGACAGGTACGGGGGATCTTTCGAGAAGAGAATAACATTTCCACAGATGGTGATAGATGCAGTCTCAGGTATAATTGATAACGTGGGCATCAGGCTCAGTTTGTATGAGGATGATCCTGGAGGTTTTCAACCTGATTATGGCCTTAAGGTGGCTGAATCCCTTAAGAATATACAATATGTCCATTTTTCCGCTGGAAATTTCAATCCGCCCGGTTCATCAGCGTCTTTCTATTCAAATGAGGCACACATAGCTGAAAGACTCCCAAGAAAACCAGATATTACAACGATACTGGTGGGTTCTCTAATCGGGAAGGATAGCATCAATAAAGCACTGCAAAAAGCAGATTTTGTCTCTGTAGGAAGAGGCATGCTGGCTGATCCTGCATTTGCGGAAAAAGTTACCAGTAATCCTGATATTCTGCGACCATGTATTAGATGCAACCAGGGATGCAGGGATCTGGCCTTTGGTGAGGTTAGATGCACTGTGAATCCTTCAACTGGTCATGAGAGGGATTTGCTTCCGCGGTTCAGTGGAGAGATAAGCATAGTTGGCGCTGGTATACAGGGGATGGAGGCTGCGCTTTATGCATCAAAGACAGGCCTGCGGGTAATATTACATGAATCCGCACCAAAAATAGGAGGGCAGTTAAACATGATTACGGACCCATTCAAGAAGAAGGCATTCCTCCCTCTTCTGAATTACTATAGAAACGCACTCGCTAAGGCAGGTGTGACAATAAACGTAAACAGCAGATTTCAGGGCCAGGGTATCTATTGCCTGCCAAAAAAGACATATCCAGATATACCTGAAAATGCTGAAAGAATTCTCAGCAATATATATCAGCATCATGATAGGATGCTTGAAATGAGCGAAAGAAAGAAGATAACTGTGAGCATAAAGAGCCTTTCTTCCCTGGACAGGGCAAGAGCGCAGTTATTTCAGAAGATTGCATCCGAAAGGGGGATCATTTTCACAGATAAGGGTGAATTTGACTTTTCTTTGCTTGACTCCAGCCAGTATGATATATATCAGGCAATGGTTCTCGGACGAAACAGGGTGAATAGATACATATCTCAACATTCGAATGAGTTTCTATAACCACTCTTCGAGCAGTAGATCATCTTTGCGCTTGGTTTTCTAATTCTTTCCATAAAGAAATAACACTTTAAAGCGATCTTGATCAGAGAGAAAGATCAAGAAATATCATATAGTGATTTTTGATTTGGCTTTTCTGCATACATGAATAAAAAATTAGCATCATCATCTGTCGCCATCGCGCTTTTACTTCTGGCAGTTATTCCGGCGATAGCATCCGCTTCAGCACCGCCACTGCCCCCAGAACCGACGTCTCTGCCCACGATTCCATATATGTATAATGGTACAATATACAATGTTGTTTCGAGCGACTGGATAACGGATATCAATACAGTATACAACAACAAATCGTATGTTTCTTATAACTGGACAGGAAATGCCACTGAGGATCTGATCCTGTTTGATTTGAGTTATACAGGTTTGAACCCATACGGCCAGCAGATAATTGAGAAGATGTCTGAAATAGGCGCACCATCCACTGCGAATTTCACGAAAGCGTTCAATCAGACAAAGAACCTGCCCTCGCAGGTTAAGGATTTCACGAACGTTCAGGCACTTGATTCCGGAGCCTATCCAGGTTTTTCATGGTCTGTGCCGAAAATCAAGAAACCTGTGACTGAGGATATCTATGTTGGAGTACTTGTGGCAATAATAGCCTCTATTTTTGTCCTGTATTTCGTATTCAACAGAAGGCGTTAGGGACAGACCCACAATTAAGACAATAGATAAATACGAAATCAATTTATGGCAGCTGATTGAATGCGGGACAGATTTGTTGTTGGGGTAACCGGGGGGTCTGGAACCATACTGGCTCTAAGGCTTCTTGAAAACCTGAAAAACTATGAGACACATCTTGTAATAAGCGAAAATGCCAAGAAGGTCATGGCGGAAGAAACCGGCTTTCCTCCTGAAAGAATGCTCAGCCTCGCGACCTTTACTTACGACGATAAGGATATTGCTGCGAAAGTAAGTTCCGGGAGCTTCATCTTCAATGCACTTGTGGTGATACCGTGCAGCATATCAACTCTTGGAAAAATTGCTTCGGGAATATCGGACACGCTGACTACCAGGGCATGCGCCGTCGCGTTGAAAGAGAGGAGGAGAATGGTTCTCGTTCCAAGGGAGATGCCATACAGCACGATAGTACTTGAAAACATGCATAAGCTATCACTTGCCGGCGCGATTATTGCACCGGCGAGCCCGGGGTATTATACAAAACCAAAAACAGTTGACGACATGGTTAACTTCGTTGTGAGCCGCGTACTTGATCTGATGGGTGTCGAAAACTCACTCATAAAAAGATGGAGATCTGGTGACTCGTAGGTATTTCACAGACCACATGTTGGGTAGATTAACGAGATGGATGAGGTTGCTTGGACTGGACACAGAATATGCAAGCGCAGACCTCGATGATTCCACGATTGCGAAAAGATGCGAGGAAACAGGGAGAATCTTATTGACCAGGGATAAGGAACTTCATCGCAGGAGC
>JAJZOT010000335.1 GCA_021847855.1 Thermoplasmata archaeon
GCAGAAAAGATCCTTTAATGAAACTGGAAGGAGTTGATTTGCTCTGCCCGAAGCTGAACTCAATGGTGAGGGGATACTCATCCTTGAAACTGAGCTTCAAATCATCGGAAGAAGTCAGTGATTTCACAAGTTTCAGCAGGTATTCCAGTGGATAGGAACTCTTTATGGGGCTCTGGCACTTAATTTCCTTGAGCATGTCCTTGGTAAGCACCATCTCGGATTCCTCGGAATCAGACATAGAACGGGCTTTGAAGTTTTCTGAACTGAGCGATAACCTTATTGAATCGGAAACATCCTCAGCAGCCTTCAATCCTTTTTCCAGTTCAGTTTTTGCCAGTACAACATAAAATTCAGAATTAATCTGAGGAACCCGGGGTGTAGTCACGGTACTGTTGTCGAGCAGGGAAATGCTTTTCACGATTGTATTTATCTCGAACTTCAGTTTCTCCTTTTCCTTGACCAGGGTCACGTGATCGGTCGAACTTGCGAGCCTGATAACTGATTTCAACCTCTCAACATCGAGTGAAATTTCCTCTTCCCCTTCTGTCTGGAACTCTATGAAAACTTCCTTCGGGATGTCAATGCTCATCATCGCAACATGGGCGGGATCGACGGCCTTCACAGATACTCCATTGGCATCAATCTTGAACTTGGCCTCGGTGACAACGGTGTTCAACAGGTCAGCAATTTCTTTGAGATTCTTTACGGAAATAGTAAGTCGCAGCATACGTTACACCAAACAATTCTACTTTAGCCTAAGATAATTGGTTGGATCATAATTAAGGCTTTTCTTGTTTTTTAGGTAAGATTGAAATAAAAATGCCATCTAAGATCGACTCCCAAGATAATACAGCGATGTATATACAACCCAGAGAGAGAGCAGCACCGCTTCTATCATTTCGTAAACGCCCAGCCCCAGTCCAGTGTTAAAAACATTGAAATCCTGGAGAATGCCTACCAATATTGTCAGGAGACCGACTACAGCGCAGAAGAAACTCAAAGATCTGGAATAACCTTTCCCTGAAGTTATCGATGATGCGAATAGTATAATGCTGAGAGGGAACAGGATGAAGTATATCAGGGCAAAGAGCAAGTGTTCAAGATGGTGTGTCTCGTTGAAAACACCAACCAGCCCAAGTGAAATGCCGGAAATGGCCAGCAATACCGCAACATGCTTCTTGGCTGCACCGATTCGGTATAATGCCACGACGAATATCAGATTCATTATTGCTTCAAAAATCAATCCGCCATTGAACAGGTAAGAATATGGATGAACACCAAGATCACTGAGGGCGTTACTATACCAGGAATACCATGGAGATAAACCAATATCGGCGAAGATAAGGGCAAGGGAGGCTATCGGCCCGATCACGCCAAAGATCAGGAACTTTCTATACTCATTTACTGTAGAATTAGATTCCATATCGAATCATAACTACCTGGGATGTATAAATATTACATTTGTGAAACGGCACATATTTCGGAGAAAGATGACGTTTTTCGTATCTATGATACTCGGAAACATGCTACAAAATAACGTGGAAACTTAAATTATGACCCAATAATCACTGTCAGTCTTCTTAGAAGACACAAGGTGAAAAAATGCCAGAAGATTTGGACCCGTTTGACATAGCTCTTCAGCAGCTGAGAAAAGCCGCTGACGTTATGAAACTGGATAAGCAAGCAGTCGAATTGTTGAGCTCACCAAAAGCGATTTTACAGGTATCAATCCCTGTGAAGATGGACAACGGTGAGACAAAGGTATTCACTGGTTTCAGGGTACGATATAACAATGCTCGTGGCCCAGCCAAAGGTGGAATCAGATTCCATCCGGATGAGACGCTTTCTACGGTGAAAGCACTCTCTGCGTGGATGACATGGAAAACCGCAATAACAAACCTGCCTCTCGGAGGCTCTAAAGGTGGCATTATCTGTGATCCAAAGAAACTCAGTCTTGGTGAACTGGAGAGACTTAGCAGAGGATATATCCGGGCGGTTGCTGATTTCATAGGACCGGAAATCGATATCCCGGCTCCGGATGTATACACCACTCCCCAAATTATGGCATGGATGATGGATGAATATGAGACTATTGTAAGGCACTCCGCGCCAGGCGTTATCACAGGCAAGCCAGTAGAACTCTGGGGATCGCTGGGAAGGGGCGATGCTACGGCTAGAGGTGGAATGTATGTTCTAAGGGAAGCCGCCAGAACAATCAATATGGACCTCTCGAAGGCCAAGGTTGCAATCCAGGGATTCGGCAATGCAGGCCAGTTTGCGGTGAAACTTGTTTCTGAAATATTTAAATCCAAGGTGGTGGCTGTTTCCGATACAAAAGGTGGAATTTACGCAGAATCAGGCATAGACTACGAAAAGCTCCTTGCACACAAGCAAAAAACCGGGTCCGTGCAAAATTATCCCGGCTCAAAAAACATCACTAATGAAGAACTCCTTGAACTCGGCGTGGACGTCCTGATACCCGCAGCAATAGAGAACCAATTGAGGGGAGACAATGCGAACAAGATCAAGGCAAAACTGATACTAGAGCTTGCCAACGGCCCCACCACGCCTGAAGCAGACGAAATATTCTTCAAGAAGAATATCCTGTTGCTCCCGGATTTCCTCTCCAACTCAGGAGGTGTGACAGTTTCTTACTTTGAGTGGGTTCAGAACAGTGAAGGGTACTACTGGACAGAGGAAGAAGTACACGAGAAACTGGACAGGAAAATGACGGAAGCCACGCATTCTGTTCTGGATGCTGCCAAGAAATACAAGGTCGATCCAAGAACCGCTGCGTACACGGTATCTGTCAAGAGAGTATTGGATGCGATGAAGTTGAGGGGTTGGCTGTAAACCTACCTCTCTTAAAATTTTTTATCCAACTTA
>JAJZOT010000336.1 GCA_021847855.1 Thermoplasmata archaeon
CAACCAGATAGTTGTAAAAAAAACCAAGAATTAAAATGTAGATCCTCGGGAATACCGTTGACATATACACATACAGAAAAGTTATAAATTTGTATTACTATAGTCATTCATGGCAAAAGTAACTATATCACATATAAAGGCAGATATTGGTAGTTTACCCGGGCATTCAACTGTATACGGGCCAGTTGAGGAAGAAGTCAGGAATTTTGTTTCTTCACATTCATCTTCGATTTTAAGCGATTTCCGTGTTTCACACATTGGTGATGACATTCAGATTACCATGATTCATGATAGGGGAATAGACAATGAAGAAGTCCACAAACTAGCTTGGGATGCATTCAAGGCTGGAACTGCGGTTGCAAAGAAGGTCGGTCTATACGGTGCGGGACAGGATCTTTTGAAGGATGCGTTTTCCGGCAATATCAAGGGAATGGGCCCGGGCGTTGCTGAGATGGAAATAACACCTAGGAAAAGCGAACCATTCCTTGTTTACATGATGGACAAGACTGAGCCTGGAGCTTTTAACCTGCCAATCTATAAAATGTTTGCCGATCCCTTCAATACGCCAGGTCTGGTAATAGATCCGAGCATGCATGAGGGTTTCCGTTTTGAGATATGGAACATAATGGAAGGCACCAGGATTGAGTTGTCAACACCGGACGAGCTTTATGATATACTTTCAATGATAGGCTCAAAGAGTAAATATGTGATTAAGAGGGTATACACGAAAGAAACGCACGAAAAACTGCCTGATGAAAACGTTGCTGTCATAACAACCGACAAATTATCGTTCATAGCTGGTGAATACGTAGGAAAAGACGACCCTGCCGCCATTGTCAGGATTCAGTCCGGACTGCCTGCATCTGGAGAATCTCTTGAAGCATTCACCCATCCATTTCTCGTATCAGGTTGGATGCGCGGTTCCTTTAACGGGCCACTGATGCCAGTCGGCCTTAAGGACTCAAAGATGACCAGATTCGATGGCCCGCCGAGAGTTGCGTGTCTCGGATTTGTTCTGAAGGATGGCAAGCTTGCAGGTCCAGTTGACATGTTCGATGACCCTGCTTTCGATGGAGCCAGAAAAACAGCGACTGAAGTAGCAGATTATCTTAGAAGAATGGGTCCGTTTGAGCCGCACAGACTCCCGGACGAAGAGATGGAATATACAACTTTGCCCAAGGTACTCGACAAGCTGAAGGGCAGATTTGAGTCTCTTGACAAACCTCAAAAGAAAACTAAAAATCTGGTATCCACAAGAGACGAAGACTAAAATTTAAAGCGCTTCCATTAATTTAAATCGAAGACGAATTGATTCGTATAGCTGATATGTAAAACACTTACTTTTTGAACACGGTCAAATAAATGTTAAATAAGGTAATTCAATAACAGATAGAATGAGCCCCGGAGAAAAAGTCGTAATCGAATTGTTTATAGCAGGTGTGATAGTTGCGGTGATTTCAGGGGAGCTGCTTTTCCTGTGGATGCTCACTTTTTATGCTGGAAATCCAGGTGTCTCAGATGCTTACTTCAATGCGCCTTTTCTTGGGACAGGAATAGGTGCAGGATTCTTTTCGATTGCAATGGTATTATATCCGATTAGAAAAAAAACGGTCAAAAATTTTGAGGGTGAGGATTTCAGATGAATGATAAAGAAAAGAAAGAGCTGATATGGATTATAGCCGTTATTGCAGTATTGCTTGGGGCAGCGGCAGGGAATCTATTCCTGCTTAACGAGCACAGAGACAATATTGCTCAGAATATAGATGCCAAACCAACCTATCCTGCCAATGCCACAATTATACATGTAAACGCAACGCAATGGTCATGGGATTTCATTTATCCAAATGGAACATCGACTGTTAACTCATTTACAGTTACTGTAAATCACCCTGTGGTGCTGATAATAACATCAGTCAAGGGTGCCCAGCAGTTCGCTGTCATCCATGATCTTAGCATACCTCAGCTTGCAATACAGGTATATGCCGTTCCGGGACAGAATAACTCTATTTCATTTACACCAACCAAGGTCGGGTCTTTCTACTTTGAATGCGTGGAATACTGCGGTCTAGATCATTACCTGATGCGCGGATATATGGACGTGGTTGCCTGATGAACCCGGCAAATGCGCTTGGACCGACCGGTCTTTCTATAACTCCAGTGGTGCTCCAGCTTATTTACATTTCAATCATTATAGCAATTCTTGCTTTTGTCCTGTTCTATTTCTACTTCCGTCTTGTTCCAGCCAGGGAGTATCTCCAGGAGCAGGCAGTTGAATCAGGTTATGAAAGAACAAATGAGTTCATAAGAGAGAAAGTTGCTGATAAGCCCAGGGACCTGAGCTGGCGGGTTCTTCTATATGATGATTCAAAGAGCATAGGACTCAGATTCCTTTTTACAAGTCTTCTTTTCCTGTTCATAGCTGGTGCCTTCGGTGTACTCATGAGAGTTAGCCTTACAGATCCCAGCCCAACCATAATCGGCCCTGCGGAATATAATGTGCTGATGTCAGAGCATGCAACATTGATGATTTACATGTTTGCAGTTGGTGCTGCTCTAGGTCTCGGGTTTTATCTATTGCCATCCCACCTGAAACTTAAGAAAGATACAATGGGAGTTTACACATCTACAGCATACTGGCTATGGCTTGCAGGCGGCATATTCATTCTTCTTGCCCGATCAGCGCAGAGATGGTATTTTTACCCGCCCCTTGCGCTTGAGTTAACTCAGGTCGGAGGCGGAGAACTGGCATGGCTTGCTGTGCTTGGCCTGGAGCTCGTTTTCATTGGAATGATGATAGCTGCAGTATCAATAATAAAAGTCATTATATTCGACAGGCCGAAGGAATTGAAGCTGAATCAGATGTCCCTGTTCACGTGG
>JAJZOT010000337.1 GCA_021847855.1 Thermoplasmata archaeon
TTTAAAACCCTTAACTTTGCAATCTTTTAATTTTCCGATAATTTAAAAAGTGATACAGTCATTCCAGATTCCTGATTTAATATGCCTTTATCCGACAGGTTAAAAGAAATGCGAGATTTTTATCGGGATGAACTCACCGATAGGGAATTCTATAAGCGCCTGTCTAAGAAGATAAAGGAAGAGTGGCTGAAAACTAATCTCATAAGACTTTCGGGTATTGAGAACGAACATTCAGAGTTCTGGAAAAAGTACCTGGAGAAAGAGAACGTCAAGACCAAAGCGGGACCAAGAATGGTGAAGGTCAGATTCCTTCTCTTTGTTCATACGATACTTGGCACAGGACTCACGGTAAAATTGCTGGAGTATGGTGAAGTAGATTCCGTGGAACGATACAGGAAACATGCTTCCAGAACCGAAGGAGATCAGGAATTCAAGGCTGGGCTGGAGAAAATAATAGCTGACGAGGTTCTGCACGAGGAAGTCTTCAGCTACACACTCGAGGAAAACAGGAAACAGATCGAGAGAAATCGTGATATTATTTACGGAATAAGTGACGGGCTGGTGGAAGTTTTAGCCGCAATGGCGGGACTGGTTGCCATAATATCAAACCATTTTGATGTGGCACTGGGCGGAATTGTAGTGGGCGTCAGTGGAGCAATGAGCATGAGTGTGGGAGCTTACCTGGCCAGGAATTCTGAGGCACAGTTTAAGATTTCTTCACTCAAGAGAAAAGCCATTCTGGAAAACAGGGATCACGATCATGAGACAATCGGAAAGTACAAGGGTGAATCGGTAAAATCTGCTTTCAACACCGGGATGTTCTATATTTTGGGCGCCCTTATACCAATACTCCCTTTTATTTTTATTGAGGAGTACCTTGCGCTGATAATCTCCGTGGCTCTTGTAGCCATTACACAGGCCATATCAAATTCCATTATTGCAATCTCCATGAATATGAAAATAGCCAGAGAGGCAGTAAAGTCCGCTGCTCTGGCCCTACTAGCAGCCTTTGCTTCCTATCTCGTCGGTCAGGTTTTTCACATAATTTTCCACATATCTCTGATTTAAACGAAATCTCGAATTTCAGCAATATAAAATTTAAATTATCATTTGGGTCTCAGGTAAAAATGGGAGAGTTATCTATCTCCATCAGGGGACTTTACAAGAATTATGGAGAAACACGGGCTCTCGACGGCATTGACCTCGATATTTCTTCCGGGGAGATATTCGGAATCCTTGGACCTAACGGATCAGGGAAAACAACACTGCTGAGAATAATATGTTCCATACTGGAGCCTACCATCGGTTATGTCAGCGTAAATGGACTAAATGTCATTGAAAAACCGCTAATTGTTAAGGAAATATCAGGGTACGTTCCTGAAACCCCAGTGCTTTATGAATCCCTTACGCCTATGGAATTCCTGACATTCATTGGATCAGTCAGAAGAATTGAAGCGAACGTGCTTTCAACAAGAGTACAGAGGTTTGCGGAAGCGTTTGAGATAATGGACAAAATGGATAATTTCATCGGTTCCCTGTCTTTTGGAACCAAGCAGAAGGTTGCAATAATATCTGCCCTTATTCACGACCCTCAGATAATAATTCTGGATGAGGCGATGAATGGACTTGACCCAAGGTCAGCGAGAATCCTTAAGAATCTTCTAATAAATTACGCTCTGGCTGGAAGAACTATAATATTTTCAACACATGTTCTGGAAGTTGCAGAAAGTGTGTGCAACAGGATGGCGATCATCTACCGGGGAAAAATTGTTGATGTAGGTACTTTCAAGGAGATGAAAGAAAAATCCGGTTCAAGCGACGCAAAACTGGAAGACATCTTCCTGAAGATGACAGGGGACACAGATCTTACATCCATCGTTAATTCCCTGGGGGAGACGATGAATCATTGAAGAATCCAATATTTGAACTCAGCAGGAGGATCGTTTCAGAACAAAGGTATCTTGCATTGAAGGATTCACCTAAATTTCAGCATAAAATGGGTAGTTCAAGTAAGCAGGGTTCAAGATATATTGAACGTCTGATCATTATAACTTATGTAATCACAACGGTGTCCATACTGATTTTCTCAACCATTCTTGTGTTCTCCGACCTTCCACTTAACCAGAGGATTGCACACCTACAGTCAACCTCACTGATCCTCTACGCATATATTTTTCTGATAAGCACATACAGCGTCCTTATGTTTACGAATATACTCAGGAATTACAAATTATTTGAACCTATCAAGGTATTGCCTGCCAATATAGGACCAAAAATATTGCCGCTTTCCTGGTTTGTGTTCAACGGATCGTCATCACTGTTTGTTGCGGTTCCAGTAATAGTGGAATTCTTTTTGCACACAGGGAACTATTTTTCAATTATTTTTGGAACCGTGTGGGCATTTCTGATAATGATTCTGGGCTACATTTCTGGTTGTCTTGTTGTTTATGTCATGGCAAGGGGGAGTTCTCACGCGAGACACGGCCATGCCGGAACGTTTTCGAATATTGCAAGAATCTCTGGAGTCATTGCATTTTTCATCTTTTTTGAGATCGCAATTCAGACGCCGAAGTATATCCCAGTTCTTCCATCCCTGGCCACTAATCCGGAATTTCTTCTAGTCCCACTGCTCAACGTTGCATACATTGCTTTTCCATATCATTACCTTCCATCCCAGATACTATTCGGAACACTGGTTACCATGCTTTACGGGGCATTGATTATTCTCCTTTTCAGGAAGGTCAACAGCATGGTATTCCTCAAGATAACTGAGACAGAAAGTGCAGGTTCTTCAGGAATGGATGGTTCAAAATTACGCATTTCGAAAGCTGGTTTTTACAGGACCATATTTACTAAGGAAGTGAGAAACA
>JAJZOT010000028.1 GCA_021847855.1 Thermoplasmata archaeon
TACAGAGTTTTCCTGAACGGAATAGACAAGAGGGAGCTGGGAGAAACAGCATCAAATATCGAAAGAGCAACCAAGATCAAGGGATTCGATCTCAGGGTGTTTCAGGATGGCATCTATCTTCTAAAGGGAGGTAGCCAGATATGAGCGACAGAAAACCTTCACTAACAAAGGAAGAAAAAAGGCTGCTGAAGATCAAGAACGAGCAGGGAAGGAAAAGACCTGCTTTCAGGAGACAGGAATGGTTCAGGTACAAGAAGTTCGACGAGGTATGGAGAAAACCAAGAGGTATGCACTCCAAACTCAGGGAACATCTTTCCTGGAGGCCACCGAACGTGGACGCGGGTTATAGATCCCCACGGGCTGTCAGAGGTCTTCATCCATCAGGTTTCAGGGAAGTTATGGTGTACAATCCAGCTGACCTTGAAAAAATAGATGTGGAAAAAGAGGCTGGAAGGATATCTTCAAGGGTGGGATCCAGGAAGAGAATCATGATTCTTGAAAAGGCAGACGAACTTGGGGTAAAGTTACTTAACAGGGGTGAAAACTAAATGAGAATAGAGACGGCCAAAAGGGTGGCCGCGGAGCAATTCAAGTCAGGTATCTCACGCGTCTGGATTGATACAAACAGCATCGAGGAGATTCTTGACGCCGCTTCCAGAGCTGACATAAGGACCCTGATCGACAGGAAAGTAATACAGGTAAAACAGAAAAAAGGAAATTCAAACAGCAGACTTAAAAAGAGGATACAGCAGCTTGGAAAGGAAAGAAGGCGTGGAGAGGGTTCAGTCAAAGGAACAAAATATGCCAGGTTTCCAAGAAAAGACAGGTGGGTAAAGACCATCAGGGCTCTAAGGGATGAACTGAGAAAAATAAGGGTTGAGAAGAATCTGGATTCAAAGACATACAGAAAGTTCTACAGAGAAATAAAAGGTGGTTCCATAAAGTCAAGGGCCCAGCTGAGATCACACATAACATCCAAACTGGAAAAGGTGGGTAATCAATGAACAGACCAAGCGTAATGAAGAGAAAGAGGCTTGGTGTAACCAACTACAAGAAGAGGCTGAGCCTTCTCAAGTCAGGACAGCACAGGCTGGTTATAAGAGTATCAAGAAAGGGTATAGTTGCGCAGCTTGTTGATTATGATCCTGCAGGTGACAGAATAGCCCTGACAGTTACTGAAAAGACACTGACCAAGCTGGGAATAAATCTTGAGGGAAACAACACGCAGGTTGCGTATCTTGTGGGTTACAATCTGGGTTTGAAAGCTAAGAAACACAAGATTCACCAGGCCATACTTGACACAGGAAGATTCAACATCATAAAAGGTGGGCGAATTGCCTCCGTCCTCAAGGGTGTTACGGACGCAGGTCTTAAGGTACCACACGAGAAATCTGTATTCCCAAGCAAGGACAGGCTTGCCGGTAAGCACCTTAAGAACAAGGTGGACATTAAGGCAACAATTCCAATAATGGAGGAGAAAATATGAGCGATGAGACATGGATCCCTAAAACACAACTGGGAAAGCTGGTTGCTGCCGGCGAAATTAAGACAATGTCAGAGGCATTGAGAACAAAACTTCCACTGAAGGAATACCAGATAGTGGACTACCTTCTCCCAAACATAGTCGATGAGGTTGTGGATGTTGAGAGGGCACAGAGGATGACAGATTCAGGAAGAAGGATGAATTATTCAGTTACTGCTGTTGTTGGGAACAGCGACGGTTTTATAGGACTGGGCAGAGGCAAGGCCAAGGAAGCTGCTCCGGCAATAAGGAAAGCTATCAACAATGCGAAGATAAATCTCATAGAGATCAGAAGGGGATGCGGTTCATGGGAATGTGGATGTGGAAGAGCACATTCACTACCATTTGAGGTAATAGGGAAATCAGGTTCTGTTGAGGTCACACTCAAACCGGCTCCACAGGGAGTCGGAAGAGCAGTTGGAGACGTTGCCAAGATAATACTGAGAATGGCTGGAATAGACGATGCATGGGGATTTGCCAAGGGGCATACCAAAACCACGGTTAACTATGCACTTGCAAGTTTTGATGCAATGAGGAATACCTCAAGAATGAAGATAAATTCCGCAATTCAGCTCAGTACGCCAATTTATGTGGGGAGTGTTGGAAATGCTAGCGATAATCAGGATTAGAGGATCAACCGGAATCAGGCCAAAGGCACAGAAAACTACAGAGTTGCTCAGGCTGCACAAGATAAATCATCTTGTTCTCATGCCTGAGGATCCCGTTATAAAGGGAATGCTTCAGGAAGCCAAGGACTATCTCACATGGGGGGAAATTGACCAGGAAACCCTTACAGTACTTCTGGAAAACAGGACTCTCTTCAAGGGAAGGAAAAAAATCGAGGAGAAGAGTCTCAAGGAAAATACAGGTTTCGCAACCTACAAAGCCCTCGCAAAGTCCCTTATTGACGGAAAAGTGAAGTACAGGGATATTAAGGATGTGGTCCCGGTGCTAAGACTGAATCCACCAAGAAAGGGGTATGAGGCAATTCGCAAGCCTTATCAGATGGGTGGTTCTGCTGGATATCGGGGAAAGGAGATTAACGAACTCATAAAAAGAATGATAAAACCGGGGGTTGACCTGAATGGTGAGAACTAGAACAAAGAAACAGAGAGGAGGACATTACGGAAGAGGGATGAAATCCGGAAGAGGAAAAGGAAAGAGAGGAGGATCCGGAAATGCAGGATTGCACAAGCATCACTGGGTAAGGACACTCATTAACGATCCACTTCATTTTGGAGGGAAAGGATTCACCAGTCACCACCCCGTAAAGGTTGAGGTTCCACTTACATTATCAGAGCTTTCAAACATTCTTCCCAACCTTGAAAAAAAGGGGTTTGCAAAGAAGGAAGGAAAGATATACCGGATCGATCTGGTATCTGCTGGTTATGATAAATTACTTGGAAGTGGGGAATTCAGGGAGAAATCTTTAATAAAGGTGAATAAGGCAACAGAAAAGTCCATAAACAAGCTTTCCGCTCAGGGGTCAACGGTAGAAGTTAATGGTGGAAATAAAAAGGAATAAGAGAGCAGCAATACCCATAATTGCTGTCTTTGCCCTGGTTGTACTGGGGTTCTGGTACTTTGGGCATCTGGGACTGATAAAACTCATAATAGCCTCGGCTATAACTGCTCCACTGTTTCTGATCGGATATCTCATAGTGAGTTATGCCGGTCCGAAATCCAGCAAATTATACGGACTTGAAAATTTCACAGCCAAACTACCGGCAGTAAAGAAGGCAAAGGGACACGTGGAGTTCAAGTGGAAAATAATATGGACTGCATCTGTTGTTATCCTGTACTTCATACTTACAAACATTTACATCTATGGTTTGAACACCACACAGACGGTTGACGTTTTTGCCTCATTCAGGGCAATTTTCGCAGGGGCTTCAGGATCCCTGATGGACCTTGGAATAGGGCCTATTGTCACTGCAAGTATAGTCATGCAGCTGTTTGCAGGTGCGAAAATATTCAACATAGACCTTACAAATTCAGAGGACAAGGCCATATATCAGGGAGTCCAGAAACTCCTGGTAATAGTCATGATATTCGTGGAGGCAATTCCACAGGCATTTGGTTACCTGGTTCCGGACGCGGCACTGGTAAGCAGTATAAACTCAGCAATCCCAGGTTACGGGCAGTTCCTCTCAGAGTCCATCATAATACTCCAGCTATTCTTCGGTTCATATCTGGTCTTCCTCATGGATGAGGTTGTTTCAAAATATGGGATAGGATCGGGAATATCGCTGTTCATAGCTGCAGGAGTATCTCAGCAGCTTGTAACAGGTACTTTCAGCTGGCTCCCATCCACAGCCGGTTCTGCACTTTCACTGATTAATCCTCCAGCCGGGGCGCTTCCGAAGATGTTTTTCATACTTGGCCATGCCACATCAGGATACCTTCTCAGCACTGGTTACCTTCAGATACTGTTCCAGCAGCCAAACCCAATTATAGCACTCATAGGAACTCTTTTCATATTCTTCATTGTGGCATATTTCCAGAGCAGCAAGATAGAACTGCCCATATCGCATGAACGTGTGCGTGGGGCAAGGGGACGTTATCCACTCCAGCTGCTCTATGCCTCAAATATACCGGTCATACTTGCCACAGCTCTTCTTGCCAATATATCAATGTGGACATTATTGTTCTGGAGTAGCCCTGTTCTGAGTCATGTTCCAATTCTCGGGCACGATGCCCTTTTAGGGTCCTATCCCACTGCCACACAGATATCGCAGCTTGGCATATCCAGCACTACTCCCACCGGAGGTCTGGCGTTTTACCTGTTCACGCCCAGTGGACTTTCAGACTGGTTTTTCCCGCTATTCCAGCCAAGCATATACCAGAACATTCTCCTTGGACATTCATCAATGCAGGAGCTCGTACACATAATAGCATTTGTTGGATTTATGGCAATTGCGAGCGTTATGTTTGCGAAGTTCTGGATTGAAACCACAAATATGGGTCCTGCATCTGTTGCCAAACAGATAAGGTCAAGCGGTATGCAGATTCCTGGATTCAGGAGAGACCCGAAGGTCATGGAACGCGTTTTGAAAAAATACATTCCCGCAATAACAGTATTCAGCGGATTGACTGTGGGACTTCTTGCTGCGGGAGCTGATCTGATAGGAACTGTTGGTAATACAAGCGGAACAGGTCTCCTGCTTGCCGTAGGTATAGTTATCCAGTTCTATGAAGCCATGGGAAGAGAACAGCTGATGGAGATGCATCCCGTCATAAGGCAGTTCTTTGTTGGTGGTTAAATGCGGGTTGTCATATCAGGTGTGGCCGGGGTTGGAAAATCCACGGTTCTTGAAATTGTTAAAAAACGCTCCAACTATGACATCATAAATTTTGGGACTCTTATGTATGAGATGGCCAGAGATATCAAGCTGGTGAGCAACAGGGATGAACTCAGGAAACTGAATATTGACACCCAGATAAACCTCCAGAAGAAAGCGTCATCAGCAATCGGTCATATGAATGATGTAATAATAGACACCCATATGTCCATTAAATCTCCCAGAGGATACCTGCCGGGACTGCCTGAATGGGTTTTGAGGGAATTGAAAGTTTCATCATACTTTGTACTGGAAGCCGATCCTGAAACCATAAAGGCGAGAAGAGAGCTTGATGGCACAAGATCCAGGGATGAGGACAAGGTTAATGAAATAAGAGAGCATCAGGAGATAAACAGGTATTATGCGGCTGCTTATTCGGTATATACCGGTGCCACTGTAAACTACATAACAAATGTTGAAGGCAAACCGGAAGTGGCAGCCGAGAAAATTGTGGGAAGGTTGATGTTCGTTGGTTGAAAATAAGATAGACACACAAAAACAGCAGGCAGACCAGATGAAGAAGATGATGGGCTACCAGATGCTTCCCATGCTCATGAGTTTTGTTCTGCTGATAATCATTGCAAATCCATCCTTGAGAAGTGTGATAGGTGGAGCACTGAATGATGTTTTCATGCCCGTTTTCGGGTTCAATTATGCGTATCCGCTTATCAGCATCCTGATCAGTGGAATTATCATCGGTCTCATTACATCCATTCCAAGATATTTCTTCACCGACTGGATAAGGATGGGGAAAGCACAGCTCAGGATGAGAGCTTTCCAGAAGGTCATGAGGGAAGCTTACAGGAGCGGCCAGAAAGATAAGATTCAGAAGCTGAGCAAGATGCAGTCGAGCATGATGATGGAACAGAACATGGTTCAGATGAATCAGATGAAACCCCTCATGGTTCTGAGCATATTCACTTTCCTCATTGTCATATGGCTTTTCTACTTTATCAGCGCACTTCCATACCAGATGATATCTGTTCCCTGGTCATTCAACGTGAACATTGCAACATCACATCTCTGGGTTTTCCCGGCATGGATTGAGGTGGAGTTCATTGCCAGTCTTGTAATTGGATACTTCGTCAGCATGATAATAAAATTCTTTGACTTTTCATACAGGCTGAAAAAGTACCAGTCTGAAAATCCGGGGCAGATAGAATACAATGCGGGTAACAATTAGCGGGCCTATTGGCAGCGGCAAGTCCACTGTTGGAAGACAGCTTGCCTCCAGGTTATCATACAAATTCATTTCAGGAGGGGTGTTTTTCAGGTCACTTGCCAGGGATCATGGCATGACCATAGAAGAATTCAACAGATATGCTGAAACCAGGCCTGAGATTGATCAAAAGCAGGATAATATGATTCTTGAGTTCCTGCGGGACAACGACAACATAGTTCTGGAATCAAGACTGGCCGGGTGGCTCTGTGTCAGGAACAGTCTGGATGCATTCAAGATTTTCCTGAATGCTTCATTCAACACAAGAGTCCAGCGGGTCAGTTACCGTGACCAGAACAACGAAACCGGCGAAATGGTAAAAATGAGGGAGGAATCAGAGTGTCTCAGGTACCGTAAATTCTATGGAATAGATTATAGCCTTACAGGCATTTATGATCTTGTAATTGACACCGATACTCTTTCGGTTGAAGAAGTGGTGAATAAAATTGATGAATCAATCAAGGGAAAAAATTTCTGCTGACTTCCTGGACGGTTTCATAGTAATTGACAAACCCAAGGGACCAACAAGCCACCAGATTGATTACTGGGTCAGATCCATCCTCGGAATAGAAAAAGTGGCGCATGTGGGTACCCTGGATCCATCTGCAACTGGCGTGCTGGTAATGGCGCTGGGAAAGGCTGTGAAGCTTGTGGAGATAGCACACGAAATGCCGAAGGAATACATTGGCGTTATGTTCACCCATGAGGATGTCAACGAAGATGATGTAAAAGGGGTTATGAAAGAGTTCACGGGGGAGATATACCAGATCCCACCTGTAAGATCTGCCGTTTCAAGGAGTCTCAGAACGAGATGGATCTACGAACTTGAAATCATTGAGAAAAAGGGAAGAGACATCCTGTTCAGGGTAAAATCAGAATCCGGGACTTATGTGAGAACTCTGTGCACAGATATGGGTTATGTACTTGGAACAGGGGCGCAACTCATGGATCTCAGAAGGACGGTAAGCGGTATTTTCACTGAGAAGGATTCGGTAACACTCCAGGATCTCAGCGACGCCAAGAAGATAGCCGATGAGGGTGACAGCAGTGTGCTCAGGAAAATAGTTTTTCCGATGGATTATCTCTTCAGGGATTACGGCAAGATAGTGGTTAAGACGTCGGCAATCCAGAATATTGCACATGGATCTGACCTCTTTCCCGGGGGAATCAAGGCCATCATAGGAACACCGATTCGTGGTGACAGGGTTGTTGCAATATCGGAAACGAATGAGATACTTGCCAGCGGTAAAATGCTGGTTTCCCATGACAGGATAACGGACACAAAGGTTGTTGATTTTGACCGGGTAATGCTTGATCCAAAGCCTAAGAGAGTCAACTTCATATCAAAAGTCCAGGAAAAGCCTGCAAAGGCAGTAAGGAAGTTCACAATACCGGAAGAGAAGAGGAACAGGGTTGATAGGTCAGATGACAGAAAATTCAGGGAAAGTAACAAGAAAGTGGTACGGGGAGATAAGGAACGGAAAAGAGATATGGGTTTACAGAGATCTCAGGACAAATTTCACAGAGATTTTCGACGCCCTGAGAAGGGGAGAGACTCCCGCAACAGAAATGATAAGGGAGAAAAACGAACCTTCCCTGCACGACCTCCTTACGGAGTACGGAAAAAAAAGAATAAAAGATGAGTTCACCCAGGACAGGCTTCTCATAAAGTTCTATTCTCTATACGAGGAGATCACCGAGATAATAAACCTCTATCTTGAAAAGCTGGATTCATTTGGGATACTTACAGGCGTGGAGTACAGTGAGGATGATCCATGCCTTTACTTTCGCTCCATGGCTGGAATTGCAGATACCGACCCATCTATCTCAATGGTTGCGAAATCTGCGGGCATAGGTGTGTCTATGTGTTCTTTCAGGACCGAACTTTTCCAGTTCACCAGTGAAATGGCTGTAAAGATCATGCCAAACACTGTGGATCTCATAGGTGGTTCCCTTGCCCTTGAGTTACTATGGAGATCAGGAGGGTTGAGGAACATGGTGAAATTCCCAGCCAGCACATTTCAGGTGCTTGGTGCGGAAAAGGCATTCTTCAAGCACATGAGAACCGGAACCCCTTCACCAAAGCATGGTTTCCTGTTCAAGTATCCGGGTATATCATCGCTTCCGCCATCAAAAAGAGGAAAGATATCACGTACGGTTGCAAACAAGCTGGCAATAGCAGTCAGGGCGGACTTTTTAGGCACCAAGATAGATACTGAATCCATGAAGAAACTTATAACAAAAAGGATCCAGGAGGCAAAATCAAGGTAATCAGAAGCTTTCGAGCTCCTGCTGCCCTGAATACTTCTCTCCCCCCACCGGTACTGGATATTCTCCTGTGAGGCAGGAGATGCAGAGTGAATTTTTCTCAATGGTGATGCTTTTCACAAGTCCATCAATGGATGTATACCCTATGCTGTCTGCACCGATTTCATTTCCTATGTCTTCCATAGTCTTACTGGTTGCAATGAACTGATCCTTCGTCTTCATATCAACACCGAAGTAGCATGGGGCTATGATCATGGGGGAACCCACTCTCACGTGGACCTCCTTAGCCCCAGCTTTCCTGAGAATGGCTATTATATGTTTCATGGTGTTGCCACGCACAATACTGTCATCAACAAGCACAACCCTCTTTCCCTCAATTTCTGATCCGATTGGGTTAAGCTTGAGTTTGAGTGCTGATAGCCTGGATTTCTGGTTTGGCATTATGAACGTCCTCTCCGAGAACCTGTTCTTTATGAGTCCCTCACTGTACCTGATTCCGGATTCAAGCGCATATCCAAGTGCCTGTGCCCTCCCGGAATCCGGAACAGGTATCACAACATCTGCTTCAGCAGGAAACTCCCTGGCAAGTGTTCTCCCAAGCCTTATCCTGGTCTGAAACACCTCCACATCGTCTATGACGCTGTCCGGTCTTGCAAAATAGACGTATTCAAACATACAGTGTGCGGTCTGCCTTGAAGGCATCACAAATATGCTTTTAGGGCCATCAGGTGTGAGTTCAATAAGTTCACCTGGCCTGACATCCCGTATTTTTTCCCCATTGAGTATATCCATTACACAGCTTTCCGAAGCAACAACGTAGCCTTCGTTTGCGTATCCGATAACAAGGGGCCTGAAACCCATAGGATCACGGAGTGCAAACAATCTGTCACCAACCATTATGGCACATGAATACGCTCCTCTGAGCCTGTTCACAGCGTTCCTGAAACCAGCTATAATGCCGTGGTTGTTTATCTCTGTGGAGAGTTCCATAAGCATGACCTCCGTGTCGGAACTGCTTAAGAATGGGACTCCTCTTCGCTTAAGCTGTTCCCTTAACTGGTTTGCGTTTGTGATCTCCCCGTTATGTGAAATTGCAATATATCCATATGAATTTGAAACGAGGAACGGACCTATATTTTCAAGGCCCTTTGAACCGGATGTGGAATAACGTGTATGTCCAATTCCCACCTCACCGCCGAGTATTGATCCACGCTCCATGTCCCTATCGGTAAAAACTTCGTGAACAAGTCCCATTCCTTTCTTGACACTTATGATCTCGTCATGATAGGTTGCTATGCCTGCACTTTCCTGCCCGCGGTGCTGTAGTGTACGAAGTGAGGCAATAAGGTATGGATACGCTGTCGTCCTGCCTATAAAGCCGACAACTGCGCAGTGATCATTTGGCTTTTGCCCATCTATAGGATCTGAGTTTTGGGGCTGGATATCCACAGTGAGAGCACCTCTTCTCTCTTACATGGTATGAATGATGGCCGCATCTTCTACATCTGATGTGTACCTTCTTGCTCCCCATTTTACCCATTACAGAAGTTCCATTGCTCATTGACTGTCACCTCTAGAAGGAGAGATAAATATCACATTATCTCCTCTGACCAGAATTCTATCATAATTCCCTTTGTTTTCACCATATATGGTCTCCCCTGCGTTCCTGATCACAAGGTTCATGTATATGTCGTAACCCTCAAGTATGCCTGAATAGGCCCTGTTTCCCTTGACATCCACAAGAACATTGTGGTCAATGGATCCCCTCAGTACATCCATGGGTCTGGCAATATTTGACTGTTGTTTTGGCATTTAAATTCAGGCGATGCATTGTAAAAATCTATTTAACATTATCTTTAACTTTTTTCAGGAAAATAATTTAGCACAATAAAGGCAATCGACCAGGTTTCCATTTTCTCTTATATGGCAACGTTCTAAACAGGAATAAGAAAACAAGGAACAAATGGAGCGAAGATCCGCATGAAACCGGATCACAG
>JAJZOT010000338.1 GCA_021847855.1 Thermoplasmata archaeon
CATACTTTTATGTAGATAATTATATTTACATTTTCGCTATATTGATACAGCCCCATATTTAATTTATTTTTCGTCTTCAAACATGCTTTTTGCATTCAAGTCATCTCTTAGTATGACGTGGTTGTTAAGGACCTCACTGTAGAATTTCCTCTTCTTATCCTTGATACTTACTATTTCTGAAATGGTGAATGGAAGGATTTCAAAACCAGGAGGGAAGTCAATTTCTCTCTGTCTTTCTATGAGGTTGCCCTGAAAATCTGCCATAAGAAGTATATCGACATCGCTCCAGTGGTTAAAATCTCCTCTCGCATAGGATCCTATAAGAAATGCGGAACATGGGAATTCAAGACTCATGGCATAATGTAAAGCTCGATCTAAAATACGATCTCGTTCTATTTTCCTTCTCTCAATGATTTCCATTTCGCTTCCATCTCCATAATTATGGCTTCACTGCATTCAAAAGCCTCCTTAGCTTCCTCAATAGTATAGTAGTCGGATGGTATGCCTTCCGCCCATGCATCAGTGTACCTGGTTGGAATATAATATTTATCAAGTAATTTCCCGTATCGTATAAAGTCATCGGATAAACCTATTTTGGAGATAAGTCCTGAAACCGAACGACCATAAGAATCAACGCCAATCCCACGTAAATATGCTTTAAGCGCATACTCTGCCGCCTGTTGTGATTTGAAACATGACCAGTTGTAGAATTCCGCATTTATGTCTGAAGAAGATGATTCCAGAGTTTTTTTTGCATTAAGCATCCATCTATTGTATTCTTCTTCATCAAAAATCGTAATTATCCTTCCCGATGGTAAGAAATTTATGGGATATATAACCTATCGCATCTGCCACGCATAAAAAGTAGATGTGTCTTGTTCTCGTGGCTTCTTTCATGAGTCAGGGGAATTTTCTGGTTCAAACGATTAAAGTTGTCCTTTGAAAAACACCATGATGAGATCTCTTGAAAGGATCAAGCCATCCACGGGGAGCGACACTGACTTTCCATTCAAATTGGTGTCTGTGGAAAGTGTTATTGTTGTGGAACTCTCAGAAGGAGGTTTACGAGTTTCCACTCATTGAATCTCACTTGACTGACTGGGACCTCCCATTTTTCGGAGGGAGAGTACGTCAGGCATGTAGCTGGAAAGTTTCCCTGTGACTTGACTTAACTCCCTGCAAGGTATTGATCTACCTTTTTGCCTGTGCCAATCGACCGCAAACTCAAACCTTGTCTGTTGAAGTTATCAAGCCTGAATGTTTAAGTTTTACAGGTTTGGGGATTATAGGAAAAAATATAATAAAATAAGATAGGAGCCTTTCAGAAAGTGTTTTAAATTATTATTGAATGAAGTTTAAGATAAAAATGCTGAATATATCTGGTGTCCTGGATCGTTCTGCGGAAAAATGGCCTGAAAAAAAATTTCTGATTTTTAATGACAATACAATAACATATCAAAGTTTCCGGAAAAGAGTCCTTCAATGGGCATTCTATCTCAGGAAAAATGGAGTTAAGAGGGGTGACATAGTTTCTGTTTTTTCAAAGAACAGGCCAGAGATGCTTGAACTGTGGATGGCAACCAGCAGAGTTGGCGCCTGGTATTCACCGTATAATTTCAACCTGAAACATGAAGAGATCAGGACACTTGTCAATGATTCGAAGCCGTTGTTGCTGTTCTCGGATTCCAGCCTTAAAGCAGATCTGAACACAAAGATAGTAGAATTTGATAAAGTCTCTCTTGAAGATCAGGATGATTCCATGGATGAAACTGATCCAGAGGACGTGTCAACGCTTCTCTATACCTCGGGAACTGAGTCCGCACCCAAAGGCGTGATGAACACTCATCTCAACTGGTATTCAGCACTTATGAGTTCAATCCATGATCTTGACTGGAGACATGACGGTGTCTTCCTGTTAAGCATCCCTTTATATCATGTTGCAGGTCTCTATACATTCCTTGGTTTCATGAACGTAGGTGCCACAGTGGTGCTTGAAGCGGTTCCAAACCCCTCAGAGATAGTGTCCCTGATAAACAGTTATAAAGTGACTTACCTCATCTTTCCTCCGACCCTCTTTATTGGCCTGTCAAAGTTCGTGAAAAATCCGTTTTCCTCCGTGAAGAAATGTATTAGCTTTGGGGCATTCATCAGTGAATCACAGTTTGAGTCCGTCTCCAGAATATTTCCTGGGGTACAGTGGAGGAACTACTATGGCATGACAGAGACCACACCCATGGGTACAACACTCCAGCCAGGGGATTTTGAGAAAAGGAAGGAATCCATTGGCCTTCCTCACATAAACACTTCCCTCAAGCTTGTGAAGGATGACGGGACTGAGGCAGGACCTGGCGAAATAGGAGAGATACTTATGAAAGGGCCAACCGTAGCTAAAGGTTATTATGCGGATAAGAAGAGAACAGGGATCACGTTCGCGAATGGGTGGGTTAGAACAGGCGATCTAGCCAGAAAGGATGATGACGGCTTCATCTATTTTGTTGACAGGAAGAAGGATGTCATAAGGACTGGTGGGGAGAATGTGGCCTCAGTGGAGGTGGAGAGGGAAATCCTGACTCATGGATCTGTTTCAGAAGCTGCCGTTGTCGGCCTGCCCCACCCATACTGGCTTGAAGCTGTAACTGCCTTTGTCACTCCAAAGAAGGATCTCATCACAGACGATGTAGAGATCATAGAATACCTGAAACCAAGATTGGCAAATTACAAGATTCCAAAGAAGGTGATCGTAGTTGATTCCCTTCCACACAATGCCAGCGGAAAGATTCTGAAGAAGGAACTTCGCGAAAAATACTCAGGTATCTACACAGAAACAAATAAGGGGAACTGAATTCCA
>JAJZOT010000339.1 GCA_021847855.1 Thermoplasmata archaeon
GCAGTCACTGTTATGGTTCCAGGGCAGTGCCTGCGAGTCTCTTTTTAAGGTTATTTCCGGAACCGTAAAAAAATACAAGCAGTGCAACCACAATATTTATTGAGAATATGATTCCCCAGAAAATCATGGGCATATGTAAGAAGAATGGTAGTATGGATGTGCCAAATACAATTGCCAGGGGGCTGATTGTGCTTGAAAACACCTGGAATACCCCATAATACTGACCCCTCTTGTCAGATGGAGCCATCTTTCCAATGGAGCTTGTAATTGGGGGTGATGATATATTCTCCCCTATCGTCAAGAACGCTATATCAATCAGGATAAAGTAAAAGTTAGAGGAAAACGAAACCATGAGAAAAGTAATGGCATAGAATACCAGGCCAAGTGAAATCCTTCGCGGATCGGAAAATCGCCCTACAAGCCTGTTGACTGGTAGTTGGAAGACTGCGACCACAATTCCGTTTATGGCGTACATGATTCCTATCTGGTAGGCCGTAAAGAGATAATCCGTGGAGAGAAAAAGGGTCAGGGTGGGGCCCCATTGACCAACAGCAAAGAAAGACAATGCGATGAGGAGGCTCCAGCCCATGAAAATCTTATCGTTCCAGGGAAACTTTATTTTCCTTAGGATCACAGATTCGGTTTCGTTGGCTATCTTTGTCTCCTTCACCACAAAGATATACACTGCCCACTCGAATAAAGAGGCTATTGCAGGTGCTAAAAATACCATGGTATAGCTTATGCCTGCAAGAAGACCTCCTATGGCCGGACCAAATGCAAAACCAATGTTGCCCGCAATTCTTATGATACTGAAAGCCTCTATCCTTCCAGTAAGTGATGTTGTGTCTGTAATTATCACATTATCTGCAATTGCCTGTATGCTTCCAAAGGGTGCTATGAAGAGGTATATTATCTCTACTATGGGCGTAGGCGAGGAATACTGTATTGCAAATGAAAGAGAGAGAAACAGGACAAAAACAATTGGAGGAAGAACGAGGACCACTCTCCTTCTTCCAATCCTGTCGATAATTCTCCCACCATAAAGCGCAAAGGGGAGAGAAATTACAGAAGTGAGGAAGAAAAGAAGACCAATCACCACGAATGATATATGCCGGATATCTGCAAGGTAAAGTGGGATTATGACCCAGGCAGCGGATCTTCCGAAAGTTCTTATGAATTCAGTTGTGGAGATGGCCTTTACAAAAATATTCAACCGGGGTTTTCCTCCGGTAACCGGTTTAAAAATCGACATAAAGACCTGTTCTTTCCCATGTATATTCCAGGTGTATTTATCGGTTATTAAGAATCATATGCCTCGCAGTTGAAATTCAAAACAGCGAGATTACAAGTGCTCCAGCAATGGCAAGTAAAATGCCGAATATCTGGATTGGAGCAAGTCTCTCCCGGAAGAACAGGACTCCGGATATTGCGATGGTCGCTGGAAGTATTGCAACTATTGATCCGGCCAGTACAATGAAGTCACCGGAAATCGCGGATGCGTATATCACATTACCACTCCCATCAAGAAGTCCAGAGAGGATTCCCAGAGCCAGCAAAGATCTGTAAACATTTGGTTTTTCAACAACAGTACTCTTCCTGGTTACCATTATTTTAGGAAAGAAAATAACGGTTATTATGAAAAATCCGACAATCCTCGCAAGGAGAAGGGGGGTCGTGGAAAAATGAACGGCAAAGATGGCTTCGGAAAGTGGTATATAGTACAGCCCCCAGCTTATATTGGCCGCAGCAGCAAGGAGAAGCACCTTGTTGATCTTGACATTTCCATTAAGGGAAACCAGAAGTGCGCCCATTATTATGAGTGTTATCCCAATATAAGTAAATAATCCGGAACTCTCTTTGAGGAAAAGAATTCCTATGGAAATAACTATTATCTGCTGCAGGTTAATCATTACCCCTGCGCTTGAGACATTCTCCTTTTCCAGTGCCTTGTAAAATAAAATGTAACCTATCCCAAGCATCAGACCGGAAGCAAGAGAAAGCAGCAGGAAACTGGAGTAGTGAAAGATAGGTTTTTCAATGAGAATGGCAATTATCATTGGAAATATGCCAAAACCAACAACTATGGAAGATGTTCTATAGGTCCCTAGAGAAGTGCTAACTTTCTTGATGATTGTGTTGGAAAAAGTCCACAGTGTCAGAACAGTCAGGGACAGAAGCAAGCTGAACTCTACTATCATATATTTTCCTTTATGGTAGCGGAATATGCTTCAGATATTAATCTTAACCGGGCATATTCCCTCCACATGTCATTTCATCACAGTAGTATATAGATGATGGAAACAATCATTGCCGCGATGACTGTCAAACCCATGTTCTTTGTTTTGAGAACAACCACGAATGCGACTGCCAGTGAGATTAGAGTTGCCAGATCAACTTTCTGGACATTATAGACAAAAAGTGCGGTGAATGCAGAAACAGCCAGCATATCAAAGATTTTTTGCAGGCTTTCGCCACTCCTGAACTTTGAATAGAACGCCCATGGCAGGAATCTCTGAAGAAAACTCAGGGCAGCCAGAGAGATGATTACCATAATCAGGTACTCAAACATTATTCTCACCTCTTCTCCTGGTCAACAGAATTCCAACAATGAGTCCTGACAATATGGGGACGATTAACACAGTGAGCGGGAAATCCCACATCCTTCAGGGGTGGGATGAAAGCGAACAAATTTATTTATATATAATTACTACATCCGTCAGTGATCATGAAGAAATACGTGGAGGATCAGAGTTCCACATGATAAGGACGTATAAGTTCAGGATATATCCAAAGAAGCATCAGATAAAATCAATGAACACCATGCTGAATCTCTCATGTGAACT
>JAJZOT010000340.1 GCA_021847855.1 Thermoplasmata archaeon
CGCCATTCGTTTCCTGTATCTCTACGCCCGTTATCTTAGAATTCATGGCTTAAGAGTTTTTCACTGCATGAATCAGTTGAGCAATGTCCATAATTATGCTTAAAGTGAAGGACGACTCTCCAAGACCAAATCGGTGATCTTGTGTCCTTCTGTGTATCACTCCCTTTGTCATCCGCATTATTTGTTTTGTCAATACGAATATTTATACCAAACTACGCGTTAGTAATACGATGAATATAAACAACATACTGAGGGATCAGCACTCTGAGTTTCAACATATTATCAAGAAGGACAATTACATCGACCGTGAGTTCAGGAAGGTTTATGACAATCACAACGGCAGCAGTCTGATCAAGACTATCATTGGAGTTAGGAGATCCGGCAAATCAACATTTACAGCGTCCATGCTGGCAGGGAAAGATGTTGGATATGTGAACTTTGACGAGAGAATACTACTGAACACTGATCCAGACGACATAATGTCAAATTTGATTGAGCTGAGAGGTAATTTCAAGACTATTTTCCTTGATGAAATCCAGAATGTGGACAGATGGGAATTGTTTGTAAACAAGCTGCACAGACAAGGGTATAATGTGTTTCTCACTGGATCCAACTCAAGACTGCTGAGTAAAGAACTCGCATCCCATCTGACCGGGAGACATATCACCCTTGAAATTTTTCCATTCAGCTTCAGGGAATTCCTTGTTTCAAGAGGAATCAAGGGAAGTCCTGGAACAACAAGGGAAGAGAACCTGATCAAGCATAACCTGAAAAATTACATAGATAACGGTGGTTTTCCGGACGTTGTAAATGGCGAGAATCCGGGACCATACCTCAAGAACCTGTACGACGACATATTAGAAAAGGACATCATCTCCCGGTTCAACATCTCTTATAAGAGCACATTCCGGGAAATGGCCATGACCCTCATGGGCAATGCAGGAAAATATGCGAGTTACAACAAACTGAAACACGACTTCGGGTTGAAGAGCGAGCACACTTCGAAAAACTATTTATCGTATCTGGAGGAATCCTATTTGATTCTCCAGCTCAAGAAATTTTCATTCAAGCCAAGAGAAGTTGAAAGGAGCGCAAAGAAAATATATAGCATAGACACGGGCTTAGTAAATCATGTGACATCGCGGTCCACCGAAAACCATGGAAGCCTGATGGAAAACGTTGTTTTCATCGATCTTCTGAGGAGGAGGAACTATTTTTCCAGGAATATGGAAATATATTTTTTCAAGGACTACAGTGATCACGAAGTAGATTTCATCATCAAGCACGGAACTGAGGTAAGCGAACTCATCAATGTAACATATTCGGAAGATCGGGGAGATATGAACAAGAGGGAGATCGCATCGCTCATAAGCGCATCTAAATTGTTAAACTGCAAGAAACTTACCACGATAACGTGGGATTACGAAGACACCATACAATATGGCAACGTTGGAATTGAAGCGATACCACTTTGGAAGTGGCTGCTGAAGTTGTGATTTCATGCTGTGTGGTTTAGCCTGTATGAACCAATAGTGCATCTTATTGGCTTTGACGACACTATGGGCGGTCGGTTAATGCGGGGTTTATAATCCGTTGATGCCGGCTGTCCGTTATTTTCCACGGAATCAGATATCCGCCAAGTCTTATCTACAATGGTCGCCTTTTCATTCCATGAAGCCAGTCGTATTGATGCCTATGATCACCCCTTTTGAAAAAGATGGCAAGATAGATTTTGACATGACCGGTCATTTACTTAAAGGGCTTTCAGGTTTTTGGGTTGACGGAAGTCTTCCCGCTGGGTTTTAGCCGTCCTGATTCCCTCCTGTTCATCCTTCAACTGCAGACACTCAACACACGCCATTATATCTCAGCAAGCGTTTCATCGAACAGTTCTGAAGAGAGTTTTGACGGGCACAATTTTACTTCGCATTTGCTGCAGATCGTGTCCTCATCCATAGTTCCTGAAGTTTCAATAAGTATTTTCTGTACACCTTCAATTTTGCTCATTTCCTCGAATATTTTCCTCGGAACAGTGTGATGGATAATTGCCCTCAGGAAAACCTCATTCCTTATCATATTCCTGCCGTAAATCTCCTTGACATAAGAACCATATCTCTTTGCCACGTCCATGACGCCGGACATTGTCTTCGAGAAGTAGCCGGGAGATATTGATACAGTAACGACCTGATCACCCATGAGGGGAGATATGCGGGATATATCTGCAGCAGGCAGCAATTTCGACATTACTGTCTTTATTGCAGGGGACTCTTCAATCAGGCGTATAGTGTCATAGACAGTTCTCCTGTTTACGCGGAAGGTCTTTGCGACTTCGCTGATCGTGATCTCGATGCCATCGGAATAAAACTTGCTGTTGGCTACAGAGATACCTCTCCGGTAAAGTCCTTCCACTATCCTTTTTTTGATTGGATGATCCTTAAAATATTCTTCGAGAATCAACAGCATGTAAGATGCCTATTTTTTCTAACTATAAATATTATATAGTATATAGTTAGGTGACAAGAAACTTCGATTTGAGATTTTCCGAACCATTGTTCGGCTGAGGATCATCCAGTATTTCGTAATACTCGTAAGGAGCACTGGATAATGTTAGTTCCACATCCATCAGAATGCCTCGCCTGAAGAAGTTGATCCTGACCTTGCTGTCGGGCTCATAATCTGCGAGATTATCGAGCCTGAGTTTCTTGAAGTCCTCTCTCAGATCTTTCAGAAATCTATCTCCGAACCTGAAACCATTGATGGCCACAATTTCGTCCTTTGGGTTGAGTCCTGCTTCGAATGCCGGGGATCCCTCCAGTACAGAATCCACAATGTACCGCCCTCC
>JAJZOT010000029.1 GCA_021847855.1 Thermoplasmata archaeon
CGTTGTGAAGGTTTGCATAATAGTACAGGACAGTCATCCTTGCTCTTGACTTTATGTTACCCAATGCCCTGCTGTCAGTAACATCCAGTGTGCTTGCGAAGGCCGTCACAATTCCATGAATATTTATAGTATTTATCGGAACACCTGTAACCATGGAGATAGCTTCAACGTCGGCAGCATCATTACCGGGAGCTTTTCCGTCAGGCAGGAATAGCGCAATAATTCTATCGCGATCAATTGAAAGGGATAGAAGCTTCAACACAAGCGCGCTGTCAACACCCCCACTGATGCCTACAACAGCCAGTTTGCCGGATAAGTTGGTTCGCAAGAATGTCCTGATTTTTTCAATCGCTTCGGCAGACTGTGCAGAATTCACAATGAAGCTAATCTCCGAAACTTAAATAAATATTTTTGATTATATATGTCAGCAGGCTCCGATGCATGTTCGGATATACCGGTTTTCATCCTTTACTCAGGGTGCTCTGAAATTCGGTCGCCCGCACTGTATTCTCCATTATGAGGGTCGCAGTTATGGGTCCAACTCCACCGGGAACCGGGGTTATTGCCCTGACGTATCCGAAGAGTTCCTCATAATTTGCATCACCCCTTATGGTGTCCTGTACAGGGTTTATGCCAACATCGACCACGATGCTGTTTTCGGTGACAAAACTCCTGTCGATGAAGTTCGGAACACCAACTGCTGTCACGAGAACTTCGCTGTTCCTGGATAAGGATTTAATATCCTTTGTTTTGGAATGGCATACAGTAACGGTATAATCTCTGTTAAGAAGCATCATAGCAAGGGGCCTTCCGACTACTGGCGATCGATTTATTATCAATGCTGTTGTACCGGCTGGTAGATTCATACTTTGTAGTATTTCAGTGACAGAGGCTGCTGTAGCAGGCGTGAGAAATTCATTCCTGAGGTTTATCATACCCTGGTTTGTCGGTGTCATGCCATCAACATCCTTATAATATGGGATATTTTCGACCGCCTTGAAGAAATCCAGATGTTTTGGGAGGGGATTCTCTATCATTATCCCGTTGACGTCGTCGCGTCCCGCAACATTGGCGATCTCCCCCTTAAGGTTATCATATGTAATGTTTTCATCAAGTATCTGGTGAGACACCCTGATACCTATCTTCGCACCCCTGCGTATCTTTGCTCTGACATAGGTCTCCACAGCCTCATTTCTGCCTACCTGTACGAGGAAAAGGTGAGGCTCGATATCATGGTGTTTAAGTTCTTCCACCCGTGTTTTTAATGATGCTATGACCCTATCAGCTATGGGCGTTCCGTTCAGGATCTCCGTCATGATATCACCACTTAATTACGGTCTTGATTTCGCCCGCAGGCTTTTTGGTGAATATCTCCAGATCCTCGGGCTTGTATGTCCCGGTGATAAGCTGAGAAAGAGTGTTACCGTAGGTATATTTCCATTTCCTGAGGTATTCAAGGGCTTTTATGTAGTGTATTTTTGCAGCGTCCACAGTTCCCGCTAATGTAATGTTCCGTTCTATGAAAAAGTCAATATCATTTCCGTTGAGCTGTGCCGGTGGAGCACGGCCGTTCGTGCCAAACAGGATAAGGACGCCATTGTAATTCAGGGTTTTCAGGAATCTGAATATTGTTCCGGGGTCCCCGCTGGTGTCGATTAGCAGATCGTTGCCAGTACCAGTGATCTGACTGGCATCCTTGGAGTAATCAACAAAATTTATCCCAAATCTCTCACAAATCTCCATCTTCTTATCTTCTATCGGATGACGGTTGGTCATGATAACGTCAAATCCATGCTCTCTCGCCATCATGGAGTAGAGAAAGGCTTCTGCTCCGCTCCCTATCACCAGGCACCTCTTGCCCTCAAAGGTGGAATATTCGTTGGCAAAAATTGCCCTTTTTGAGACGATATCAAACACTTCAAACCCTTTTACAACATTTTTCAGTGGTTCGGTTAAAACCGCGACGTCGATCATCCCCTTGTCGGGGACTTTAACGATGTAATCAAGGGAGTCATAGAAATACTCTCGCATGAATCCATTCATTCCTGTAATGCCAGCCTCATGCTTCTTTCCATCCGAACAGTTGTCCTGTCTTCCTATCTTGCAGTTAACGCAATCTCCTGGCCTTCTGACAACCGGGATGACAAGGTCTCCCACCTTGAATTCTTCGCTCTCCGCGTAAATCTCATCAATGATACAAAGTGACTCGTGCCCGATTATTAGTTTGTCAGAATTTTGTGGATTGTAAGCAAATGAAAGACCTCCTGATACAATACCTCTATCAGTTCCGCACATTCCATTGAGAAGAACCTTTAGCTTAACATTGTGTTCCGGAAGTCTCTGAACTGGAAGTTTATCTATCTTGACTCCTCCACCTGGGGCATTTGTATAGATCGATTTCGCATATTCCATTTTTTGCCATCCTAAAATAGTATTAAAAGATGGCACTTTTTCATGATAAAAAATTAGATCTGATGGCCAAGCCTCATCTTCTTGGTATTGAGGTAGAACTCATCGTAAGGGGTTGGCTCGCTTATGATGGGGATTCTATCGGTGATCTTGATGTTGTATTTTTTGAGGAAATCCATCTTAAGCGGGTTGTTTGTCATCAGGCGTATTGACTTTATCCCAAAGTACTTGATCACTTCAACAGCGAAAGTGTAATCTCTCTTGTCAGCCGGGAGCCCAAGCATAAGGTTTGCCTCTACGGTGTCATAGCCCTGGTCCTGAAGGCTGTATGCTCTGATTTTGTCGAGAAGCCCGATTCCTCGTCCCTCCTGACGGAGATATATGAGCATGCCAAAGTCCTGCTTACCCAGGAACTCCAGCGACTTCAGGAGTTGGTCCCTGCAGTCGCACCTTTTGGACCCCATGACATCGCCAGTAAGGCATTCAGAATGTATCCTGACAGGTACGTTTTCCTTTGAATTCACGTCACCTCTTACGAGTACGGCGTTTTCAAGATTCTCATCATCAGAGAAAACATAAATCTCAAATTGACCGAAGATTGTCGGTAATTTAGCCTTGGAATAAAGTTCTAGCATATCTTTCAGCAAATAAATTGATTCATGCTATTAAAATATTTATAAAAAGAATTTTCACAAAAATCTAATTAAATACGCACTCTATAAATAATGCTTCATTGGTGGTTGACTTCCTGCTCACTCAGAACGTATCCGGGACCTACCCTGAATATGAAAATTTCCCTGTCTCCGGAAGCGGTTGCTTCGAATCTATTCTTCATTGCATAATATTCTTCGGGCTGTATCTCAAATCTCGGGTAGATTTTTCCCGCCCCGATCTCAATCAGCTTTTCCTGTACTTCATCAACCTTGCAAACTGCAAGATTTCTGTATATCTTTCCGGGAAATGGATTTTCCGGGGTTACGGCGGAAGTAAGAACTATCCTCCTCTTGTCCTCTCCAAGAATCCTGAAATCACCAAGTTTCTTTACTTGATTTACAAGCCCTGCGTAAATCAATGAGGGGTCTGGCAGTTCTATAAATTCAAGCACATTTTCTGCATGTTGGAAATTGGGGAACTCATATTTCCCTGAAAACCTTATTCCAGAGGGAAGGATAACGGCTGAACTCTCTGCGCTTTTCAAGGGTCCACAGTAAAGGGTAAGCCTGTTAAGTGATCCGTTCACGGAAATGTATTCTGTCTCTGCATCAATGCCCAATTTGTCTCTTCTTATCTGGGGAGGGACATCAAAGGCAAATTTTCCTGTTATTCCCGAATAGTTTCCGATTATGTCTGCAGGTGAAGGAATGAGATCCTTCAACGCTCTCTCCTTAGATCCCGACTCACGGAGTGGATCGGAAAAGATTAACACACCCTTCAAGCCTGAATTATTGCTTTCCACGCTGGGCCATTCCGAGTTTATGAACTCCAGGTTTTTTGCACCGTACACCTCCGCGTTGATCAGGGATTCCAGGTATCTTATCCTGTCCTTTTCAAGTCCCTTGACTGTATTAGATTCCGAAAAAAATATGTCCTGCATTCCACCGCCTGAGCCGATATCCAAAATCGTTTCCCCGGCAATCCTTTGTGCCCGGTATCTTGCAACTGCCTCAGGCGTCGAGTAACGTGCAGTATAATTGTCCAGCCACAGGCGGTTGCTCCTTGAAAATTTTCCTCTGGTCTGTATTCTAGATCTCGCTATTTCGATAAGGAAAGTTATCTCACCCCCCACATGCTTTCCGGCATTCTTGACAATACTCTTACTATCATAGCCACGATCAATAAGTTCCACAATACTGTCTATCCTGTGATCAATGGCATCTCTATACCGCTTGTCAGTTAGGCACCGGCTCAGCAAGTTCTCTGTGGCTATATGTTCGTTCAACAGGGGTAAATGCGCCTTGACTATTAAGGGATGCGGGGCAGGGAAGAATTAATAAAACCACTTACGGTAAGGTGGATATGAAACTGGTCAGGGTTGGAAAGGTCAAGGAAGTCTACGACGAGGGTGAGACACTTCTCTTCAAGTTTACGGATAAAATATCTGTCTTTGACAAGATAATTCCAACAACGATTCCTTTCAAGGGGGAATCACTTTGCAGGACCTCAGAATTCTGGTTCAGAAAAACATCAGAAGCAGCACGCGTGGAGACCCATTTAGTTGAAATGGTGTCACCAAATGAGATGAGAGTCAGGAAATTTTCAATCCCAGAAGGAAATGCTAGTATATTCTCAATAAATTACCTCATTCCTCTTGAATTCGTCGCCAGGTACTATGTTGCCGGATCGCTTTATGATAGGTTCAAGGAGGGAAAGGTGTCCAGGAGCGACATGGGATTGGCCAATGAACCAAAGTATGGCGAAAAACTCGACGACCCATTCCTGGAAGTAACTACGAAGTTTGAGAAGTTTGACCGGCCGTTGAATACTGACGAAGCTCTGGAGATCGGCGGACTTCGCAGATCGGAACTTGACGGAATTTATGACGCGATCCTTAGGATAGATCGCAGGATAGAAAAGCAGGTAATTCCGAATGGGCTTATCCACGCAGATGGAAAGAAGGAATTCGCTCTTGGGGACAACCGAGAACCCGTGGTTGTAGACACATTCGGGACTGCAGATGAGGACAGGTTCTGGGATAAAAAGCAGTATGATCTGGGAAACATTGTAGAACTCAGCAAGGAATCAGTCCGCCAGTATTACCGTTCCAATGGTTATCACGACAGACTATATGATGCAAGAGCCAAAGGTACGAAGGAGCCTGAGATATCACCACTGCCTGATGAACTTGTTGAGCGCACAAGCAAACTATATAGGGATCTCTTTGAGCGCATTACCGGGCAGAAATGGTGAGTGCCTAGATGAATAGATCAAATGTCGCCCGATCACTGGATCCCAAGCTCGATCTGGTTTTCTATGTAATGCCATAGCTGGTGTTCTATTTCGTATGACCACAGAGCCTCAGGCACCTCTATGAACGCCACAAGCTCTGAAACAAAGAAGGTTTCAATGGCTGCGACACCCATGTCCTTCAGCCACGATCCAACACCCATTTTAATCATAAAATTGCTCTGATCTCCTTCAATGATAATTGTGAATGCCCGATCCATTGCAAGCAGCGTCCTAAACACTCCTCCTTTCTTTGCCTGAATCAATATGCCATCAGGATGCTTACCGGACTGTGTCTTGAAATGTTCCTCACTGAAAAATTCGACTATGAGCTGGCCAAGTTTGTCAAGGTCAACATTTTTTCCATTGTATTGTCTTGTTGCCATCTTCATAAATTACCTTAATGATGCATTGTATAAAAGCAATACCCGGGTGAAATCAAGAAAGCGCGATTTCCAGAAAGCTTATAATCTAGAAATCAATCCTGAATCGATAACAATGACAGATCAAAAAAAGGCAAACAAAGAGGAAAAAGAAGAGAAAACGCAGGAAGAAGAACATACCCAGAACATTTCCGTTAAAGGCATCAAGAGGGATGTTTACGACAAAGTTTCACAGATAGCCAAACTGACAGGAAGAACACTCGGTGAGGTGACAAATGAGGCATATAAATCACTCATCGGTGCATTTGACGGGGCCGGACACATTTCAAGAAATTTTAGGGAAGGCCTTGCAGGCAGCGTGTCAAGGTACGTGGAGAACATCAAAAATCTTGATCTCACTAAGAAGGACCTTGAAGAGATTGGTCACAAGACGGTATTCAAGAACATAGATAATCTGGTTCTAGTCGATGTCGATGATGAAACTTTTGATAGGTACGTTGATGCAATAATAAACGTAAAAGTTCTTAGCATTCCAGCTTCACTCAAGAAGTCGAAAGTACTGCTGAAGTGCAGCTACGTTGATTCCATCAACCAAGGGAAATAAAACCCATTATTTTTTTCTCAGCACAGTGAAGTATCTGGTTAGTGATTTGTGCTGCGGAACGGGCACCATGGAGACAAGGCTGAAAAATTCCTTGGAGAGTTCCAGAAGGCCGGAGTCACCGACAATTAAGGCGCAATGGGCTTTATCCGCGAGAAGGTTATGAAACGCGGCAAAGGACTCATGATAAAGTTGATCGATATTGTCTCCGTGAAGTGAGGAATTCCTGCCATACGGCATATCTGTAATTATGGCAGCCGCCTTCTCATCCAGATCTAGTTCGGATACGCTGCTACGTATGATCTTTGCATCCGAATACCCGAAATACTTGAGGTTCAGTCTCGCTCCCATTACCATCGAGAGGGAGATGTCACTGCCGACTATTCTTCTCCCCATCAATGCGGCTTCAATCAGAATTCCTCCGGTTCCGCAAAAAGGGTCAATAACAAGATCGCCAGGTCTTGTCATGGATACGTTAACGAGATACCTACCAAATTTTGGATGGAGAGAAACCGGAGAAAAAAATGGGCGCATGGGGGCCCTTCTTTGTTCAAGCTCTTTCCTGTCTCGTTCATAACGGATTATGCAGAGATACCAGCGGTCCGCTCTGATCACTCTTACGACAAAGTCAGGTTCAGTGAATGATACCCTCCCCTCCGCCTGAAGAATTGACCCAATGGCAGACTCGGTATAAGCTGCTGATGCACTGGAATACTGTTTCAGTCGAACATAATACTTGCCTTCCGGTATACGTCTGCTGTCAAAATCCTCAGGCTTATCCGTAACCTGAATGATTTCGCTAACGGTGTTTACAAAGGATGACTGCGTCACGGTTTTCCAGTTTCCGCTTATTATAAAGATCTGTTTAACCCGGCCTTCTATTGCAAAATCGCCGAAATTATAGCTTAACGCACTTATTTCATTGCCGAGAAGATCAAGATTTAGCGAACTGCATTCAAGTATATATCTTGGCATTAGTATTATAACTCAATGGAAGCTCAGTTCTTTTTCGTTTCTTTTGCGAGATCCACTGCAAGGTTCTCATAAATTTTACTTAGTTTCTTTATGGATCTCTTAACAGCTGCCTGGGGTTTCCCTGTCTTGACTTTTACGTATATCTGCGGGTTATCTATTACGGGATGCTTAATATAGTAATGTGACTCATCGACCTGTTCATCATGGAGTATCTCCTCTACTATTGGTCTGAGGAGTGCATTATCATAGTTCAGCATCTCTAGTGTCATGGAGTCTTTATCTTTTTCCACGACCCTGAATTTGGAATCCATGTTCCCTCATTTGAACCACATATATTATTCTTGTTTATCTGCGTAAGAAGGTAGATTAAAGCACAATGATCTTAATTTTTACCCACATCATTAAATGGAGTGAGGGACATTGAAAGACATACTGGAAAACAACCTTAAAATATAAATATGGGTAATATTTGTAGTCAGCGAGGAGGTGTCTGTATGTCATTGCTGACCAAGCGCAGGGACTTTGATGATGATGAAGACGATGATGACTACGATGATGACGATTAAACTACCATATTTTTTTGGATGAAATCTAAAATTATTGCTTTTGCTGAATGGATCTGAATTGACAATTATTAAAGGATGAGTTCGTTGGAAAATTTCGATTTGCTGGATAGGCGGATAGTCTCCATGCTCGCAGAGAGGGGGATCGAGACTCCTACCGTGCCGCAGGCTCTTGCCATGCGGTCCATAATCGAGGGAAAGGATGTTCTTCTGCTCTCTCCAACAGGCAGCGGAAAAACGGAAGCTGCGATCCTCCCGCTGATGCACCTTCTCCTGAGGGACAATCCACCTCCGGTCGCCGTGCTCTACATAACGCCCCTGAGGGCTTTGAATAGAGACATGCTGCAGCGGCTGATTGATTATGGAAGAAAGATCGGGATTTCTGTCCAGGTCAGGCATAGCGACGTAGGGCCAGCAGAAAAGAGAGAAATACTGAAAAATCCGGCTGGAATACTGATAACGACCCCTGAATCGCTCCAGATCATGCTTAACGGGAAGAATCTGAGAGAACTCATAAGAAATGTGCGCTACGTTGTTGCAGATGAACTGCATGAGCTTTCTCAGAATGAAAGGGGATCGCAATTTTCACTGGCAATGGAAAGACTGAGGCGCCTTACCGGTGGATTCCAGGCAGTGGGGTTATCGGCAACAGTGGGAAATGCTGAAGAACTTTCCCGCATGCTTAACGGATCCGGCAATGTCGAGATAATAAAGGCCGCCGTCGAGAAGAGAATGGACGCTACGGCTGTTATTCCCCAGAGCTCCGACAAATCAGCATCGGAGATCATGGGTTGTGACGAACAGTATGCTGGTGCCATTTTATACATCTGGAAGCTTATAGACAGCAATCCCGGAACCATTGTTTTTGTCAATACAAGAAGCATAGCCGAGGACATTTCCTTCAGGATCAGGCTGATGGTCAAAGACCCGCCAATAATGGTGCACCATGGATCACTGTCAAGGGATACCCGCGAGTCCGCAGAAAAGGATTTCAAGAGCGGAAAAATCAAGGCAATAATCTCGACCTCTTCCCTTGAACTGGGCATAGACATCGGACTCGCGAAACTGGTCATCCAGTTCAACTCGCCAAGGCAGATTAACAAGTTACTGCAGAGAGTTGGAAGATCAGGGCACAGTCTGGAAAGAATTTCCACAGGAATAGTTGTGTGTACCGACGTGATAGAACTGGAGGAAGCTCTTGCAATAATTGATCAGGCAAATTCCGGTGTTCTGGAGGATATTCTCATAATGAAGAATTCCCTTGCTACTGTTGCCAACCAGATAATTTCAGATATACACTTTTCAAAGGAAATAGATTCTGAGATGCTGTTCACCCAGATCACTGCGGCCTATCCATTTCACACCTTTTCGCGCGAAGACTATCAGTCTCTGCTTGATTTTCTTGCTAAAACCAGGAAGATATGGAACGATCCGCCAAGCATCCGAAGGAGAGCCGGAACGTTGAGTTATTACCTGGAAAATATTTCCATGATTCCCAGCGAGAAGAACTATCGCGTGATAGACATAGGATCTAGAAAATTCATCGGTACCCTGGATGAAAGGTATGTCGTAAATGAGATAGAGCCAGGCAGCTACTTTGTTATCAAGGGATCAACCTGGCGTACTGTCAGGATAGACGAAGACCGCATTTTTGTGGAAGCCTTTCCCACTGTGGCCATCGCTCCAAAATGGTCTGGAGAGGATATACCGGTTCTACCGGACGTGATGGACAAAGTTTCAGAAATGCGGAAGAATAGAAGGATTCCAGAATATGCTGACGCTTTCTCTGCATCCCTCATGAGGGAATGGTATTCTGGGCAGCTTGCCCTCAAGGAGAGGGTAATAATAGAGACAAAAAATGGAGAGATAATCGTCCAGATCATACTTGGGACAAGGGCAAATTTTGCACTGGCGGAGATAATGACCAGTTTCCTAGCCTCAGTAACTGGACAAAGCGTTGAGATGGATTATTCCCCATATCACATATACCTGCGCTGTTCCCGCCAGATAACGGCATCAGATGTCGAGAGAATTATCAAGGGGATAGAACCTGGCAGGCTGGAGGAGTATATCAAGGGCGTTGCCAGGAGGTCCAGGTTTTTCAATCTGGTATTTCTGTACGAAGCGAAAAAATTCGGTGTCATAAGCAGGGACGCTGACATGAGCCGCATTCGCTTCGAGAAGATAGTGGATTCTTACCTTGACACGCCGGTTTACACAGATTCCGTGAGGAAGCTGATCACCAACTACATGGATCTAGACTCACTGAGGGGGTTCCTTTCCAGCACAAATGAAATTGAGTTTGTTCTTATGAACAATATTTCGGGGTCCTCTGGAATTTTCCTCAGGCACTATTCTGAGAAGGTTCTCCCACTTAGGCCGACCAAGTCCATACTT
>JAJZOT010000030.1 GCA_021847855.1 Thermoplasmata archaeon
ACCCTCATGATTTTTCAGCAAGAGAAAGCGTGCATATTGGTTCCTCAATGGCCGGGCTCTCGTTTTCCAACTCACAGATAGGTCTCGCACATGCACTGGGCCACGCAATGGGTGCATACTTTGGAATACCCCATGGAAAGACTGTGGGCCTCTATCTACCTGAAGTGGTGAGGTACAATCGGAGGAAAGCAGGACCCAGGTATGACAACCTCAATAAATTATTTCCGAAGAAATTCATTTCCAGCACTCTCGATCTTACATTAAGGAACTATTTCAGGGAGATTGGCCAACCAACGCAGATAAAAGATATACCAGTACAGAAATCAGATTACGAAAGCAAAATATCAGATATGAAGGATCTTGCATCGCAATCCACAGGCATATTGACCAATCCGGAGGAAGCGGACAGTACAGCCCTGGAGATGCTGCTGAGAAGTGTTATCTGAAGTTTAGGATGTCTATCCATGAATTTGCGGCATCCATCTAACCGCTGATGAATTGAAGAATCATATTTCAAGACAGAAGGATGTTTCCGATTCCATTCTTAATATATTCAACGTGCATTATTATACCTATAATCCAATTACCAGATATGCCTTTGGAAATCAAAACAGACATGGAGAACATGGTCATCAGAAATCAAGGACATGTTCCGGCGATCAGCTTTATTGACAATAATTCCGGTTTTCATGAAATTCGAGACAGGGATGTCTTATCTTTTCATTCCAGAAAGATAGAGATAAAGGAAGATGGAAATAACACAATTATAAGCATATCAATTGAAACCGGTGACAATATTTTTGGCCTTGGTGAGAAACCCGGAAAACTTCAGAGGAACAGAACAGTACATGCAGTTTACAGCATGGATGCATGGAATTACAATCATAAGATGAGTGAGATATATTCTTCATTCCCCTCCTTCATCATAGTCTCATCCTCTCTTCTTGAAGTTATTGTGAATTGCGGATCTGAAACGGTATTTGACTTTGGTGTTGAAGACTACAACAATATAAAAATCAGGGTTCCGGTAAAAGAGTTTGAGCTATTCATTGGTTCGGGGAAGTCATTTAACGAAATCATGGAATGGCATTCCGATGTTACAGGTAAACCCTTCAGGCTTCCACAATGGGCACTGGGGCACCAGGTTTCAAGATGGTCTTTCTATCCACAGGACAGGTTTGAAAAAATCAGAGACAGCTATCTTCAGGATTTTCCACTGCAGGCCATGTATCTGGACATTGATTACATGGATGGATATCGGATATTTACCTGGGATAACAAAAGGTTTCCGGACCCTGAAAAACTTGTAAGAGAGTCGGGAGAGAAAGGCGTGAGGATTATTCCTATTGTTGACCCGGGAATAAAAGTGGACCAGAACTCTGAAGTGTTCCGGAGATTCCTTGGTCACTACGTAGAGGACGGGAATTCATGCATCTTTACAGGTTATGTGTGGCCTGGGCTTTGTGCATTCCCGGATTTCCTGAACAAAAGCACAAGAATAATCTGGGGTGATGAGATAAAAAAATTCTCAGCAATTGGAATCGAGGGGATATGGCTGGATATGAACGAACCATCAGTGAGGGTTGGAAAAGGGCCACCCATTGAGATTTCAACAATTGACAGAAATGCGATTCATAGACTCGACAGCATGACTGAGGCCAGACACGAGGTGGTACACAACTTCTATCCATATTTCCAGGCCATGGCAACCTATGACGCTTTAAGGGAATCTGTACATGATCCATTCATAATTACAAGGTCGGGTTATACTGGGATCCAGAAGTTCAGCGCAATGTGGACCGGTGACAACGAAGGATCTTATGATGACCTCATCCTTCAGATGAAAATGGTGATGTCCCTTGGTTTGTCAGGCATGCCATATGCTGGCTGTGATCTTGGAGGTTTTATGGGGCATTCTGACAATGAGCTTCTATGCAGATATTATGAAATGGCACTTTTCTTTCCCATATACAGGAATCATAAGGCTAAAAATGGAAATGACCAGGAACTGTTTCTGCTTCCTGATAGTTATAAGAAAAGGGTGATATCAGCCATAAAAACCCGAATGAAATTCCTGAATTACATTTCCGAGGTGGCAGATGAGAGCCATGTGACAGGACATCCAATGATAAGGCCACTTTTCTATCATTTTCATGACGATTTAGAGACACTGGCAGTTACTGATCAGTATATGCTTGGATCGGAGCTGATGTATGCCCCCCAGATTTTCAAGGATAAAGTGTGTAGAGAATTGTATATTCCTGAGGGAGTATGGGTAGATTATAATACGGGAAAAAGGGTGAAGGGAAGAATATGGATAACCACAACTGAACGCCTCCCCATTTATGTTTCGGAGGACCTGTATAAAAGATATGGAAAAAAGTAAAAAGGTATGATAAATTTGAATTTTATGAATTTCTGATCCCATCTTATTTTCCATTGCATTCATTCATGGGGTTATTCCTATTACTCCCAACTCCCCAAGCAGGTCGAAGCCATCCTCTTCATAAGATGATAAATCGGAGTAGTATGCAAAGACATACAATGGATTCCAACTGAGAGAATTACACAGAGACAATGGAAAGTGAAGCGGCGAACCATTCTAAACACATTTTTGTCTCCTTGCTTTCACACTTGATGGAAAAGCCAATAAGAAGCAAATGGAAGGTCATTAGAATAAAAGTGGAGAAAAAGACCTTTGAATCATCATCAGTATACCGTATTGTTGAGCAGGGGTGATCACTGAAAGATTAGCAGAATCTGTGACAGAAGAGAGATTAGATCAAGACTTTTCAGTACATTCCCAATCAATATGCCCTGGGAGGTACCATACAATTGTATATATGTAACTAAGAGAAAAACTGGACCTCAAAAAGAAGAAAATGTAAAAGGAACTCCTTCGTAAGATCTTTCTCATCAATTTTCATGTAACGCCTGTTAGAAGGAAAGACAACGAAAATACAGGAAGCGAAACAGATAAGATCTAAAAGACGGAAAAAAGTATTACAGTTTCCCGGGAAACAGATCACGTCCCTAAGACCTTAAGTTCTTCCATAACTGGTAATCGTTTAAACGCCACATTATGGATAGATGACTAACTCACTTTATCCAATTCTTTGAGGGCATTATTAACGTAGCCAAGGAACGATTCTGCACTATCATGTGTCACTCCATATACTTTGCCCATGGATTCCAGTTCCTTCTGGTTTTCAAAGCTGTAACCAGCAACATTCCTCAGTCTCAGAAGCGTCCTGAAATCATCGAGGTATGACAGGAGACTTGTCTTTGTTTCCTGATTGATTTGTGGGTTCTTTTCAACATAAACCACAAAAAAATCTTCCACTGAGTGAGATTTAGGAAAATCACTGTGCATTTTTTGCAACAGGCATTTCATGCCTATTTCAAAGGACATTTCAAGACTGTATACCGCTATATCCATATTGCCATGTGCATAATTCATTTCGGCTGAGGTCAGCCATCTGAATGCATTTTCCAGGCCTTTATCATTTATTCTGTCCAGGTCAATGCCTCCTTGCCAAATAAGAATTTTCTTCTGTGTCTCTTTCCAGTAAGCCATTTGTAGAAGTTATTGATTGTGTTATCTCTCTGGAAAAGCACAAGCCCAAAGTCCATCACATCAAAGTATATGGGCATAATCTCAGAGAGGTTGTTGGTATCCACAATGAGGGGGCTCACATATGCATATCTCCCCATTCTAACTATTTTTTTTCGTAAGGGCTCAAGTTTTCTGTCCATGGCAGAAAAAAGTTTCAGACCTTCAAACAACGTACCGTTGAAAACTGTAAAGAGATCCACATCGCTGCCTGCTGTATCTGTACCTCTGGCATATGACCCAAACAGTACGATACCCATAACCCGTTCATCCAGTGAGAGACCAAAGCTATAGTTCTTAATATAATCTAGAATATCAGATCGAATTCTGTGCATTCTTACCTCCTTCCCCACGCATCTCTTAATAACCTCTGAGTAGGAAATTTTCTTCCCAAGTTCTTCACCGAGTAATACTTTCTCGCTCTTAATGTACGCAAGGGCTTCATCGTCAAGAAGAGTTTGGTGAAATTTAGTCATGAAACATGTATATTTTCTGTATATATAATTTTATATACATATGCGCATGAAAGAGGACTTTTATGATTTAAATCGTTCCTATAAGAAGGACAACACATCCTGTGGGATAGTTTCAGACTTCATCTTCAATGTAGGGTCCTTTCTGACGACGATAGAACTACTGCTTATGGCGCGAATTAAACTCGAAAAATCTAAATAATGTCATTGCCATGATATTAGATCGTTACTGGTTAACAGGCATTTCCACCTATCTTTGATTTAACGATTTGTTGTTCAAAAGTGCCCAATTTGTTTGAGTTCAAATTAACTCATACCTATTTTGGGGATCATTCTGTTATTTCATACACTGACCTTAATCATTCAATGGTCAGAGAGATGTTGGGATGAACGGATTCGCCTATTCTAAGTGTGTAATAGAAATCTGTTAAGTATCAAGCTGGATAGATCAGTGGGTTAATGGAAAAGTCTTACATATCAGGGTATAATTTGGATTAGAGATTCATGACAAAAGCAATACTTAAAACGAATAGAGGGGACATAACAATAGATCTGTTTGAAAAGGATATGCCTTTAACTGCGGGCAATTTCAGGAAACTTGTTGAGAAGGGTTTCTATGATGGAGTAATTTTTCACAGGGTGATCCCTGATTTCATGATACAGGGAGGAGACCCAACTGGAACAGGAATGGGGGGACCTGGTTATTCCATTAAAGACGAATTCACAAAGAATAACAGAAACGACAGAGGGACGATTGCTATGGCAAACGCCGGGCCTAACACTGGAGGATCACAGTTTTTCATAAATCTGGTGAATAACAACTATCTCGACAGGAAGCATCCTGTGTTTGGAAAGGTTGTATCTGGAATGGAAACGGTTGATGCAATTTCCAAGGTCAAGACAAATAACCAGGATCGCCCTCTCAGCGACATCGTCATTGAAAAGGCAAAAATAATGGAATGATCTCAGCGGAGTTTCAATGGAATATCTGATTCTCCTTCCCATAATTATGCAAAGTTCAATATACTCCGTTGTTCTTTAATGAACATGGGATTGGGGAAAAGAGACCTGGACAGAAAGAAAAAAAGCCTGGAGAGAAATCTTGAAGAGCTTGAAGAAAAGGCGAGAAAAAATCCACTCAACAAGAATCTACAAGAAGAAATCAAGGAAATGAAGAAGAAGATTGCCAAATAGGCATTTTATACCGTCTGTACTTTTTTCTCAATTTCTTCATATTATCTTCGGCATGTTGTAGCAATATGTTTTTAAGACCTTAATGACTGAAACATATGACTTAAGTTGAAAAATGCGGATATCGTTGACTTCAGATCTGTTGACAGAAAGAAATTGATGAATTTTCTCATGGACCAGATGCCAAAGTCGGTTTATCTCCTTGGTGATTTGGAATCGAATGGAACCAATTTCACCATGTTTACAGCTCTTGACAATGGTGAGATAAGAGGGGTTGTATGTTACTTCTGGGGTATTCCAGGCACAGGGATAATCTGGATTCTTGGAAACGAGAAGACAGTTGCGAAATTTATAGATGGATTGGAGAATGAAACATTTGTGATTCTTATACCTGTATCTTCTGAAAGGAAGATCAGGGAAAGATTCAGAAATATTATTTCATATCAGGAGTTCATAATGGAATGCACAAAGACAGATTCTGATGCGAGAACAGAAAACTGCCGGATTCTGGGTATAGATGATGTGGATCAGTGGGGTTTCCTTAAAACTGAAAGGACAAACTTCTCGCGTGAAGAGAAAGATCAATTCGTAAAAAATCTAAAAGACCAAACGTGTTTTGGCATGTTCGAAAACGATTCATTGGTCTCAGGTGCTGTAATAGAGGCTGAAACTAGGGATATGGTTGTCATCGGATCTGTAAAAACCCTCTCAAATCATAGAAATAGAGGATATGCAACATCTCTCGTTGGCCATATTATGCATCACTATCTGGAAATAGGAAAGAAAGGGTATCTGTTTGTCAGAAAAGACAATATTCCTGCAATTCGCGCCTATGTCAAGGCAGGTTTCACCATAGTTGATGAGATCCTGATCTCCTATAACGGTATCAAACCATGATTTCCAGATTATAAGGGAAGAAACAGGTCAGTGTAGGTTATGGTCTCCTTTCCAATTGAATCGAAAAACTCCTTCATATATGTCGGGTTGAGATCCTTGTATTTCGTCAGTCCAGAATAGGAAATAAATGGTACCCCAGTCCGAACCATTATTTCATATAGCTTAACTCTTACCGAGAGGAACTTATCTGGCGGAATGTAATTATTAGCGCCGAATCTGTTACTCAGTCTGGTCATTGAGAACCGGGTTGACTTATTGTGAAAAACCTGGCTGAAACCCTTGCCATTGAATTCCAGTATTATTACGTTGTTCAGGAAATCCCCAAGATCGCGAAAATAAATTTTCTTTTCTGCGTTAATTACTGGCACCTCAAGCAGAAGACCGCTCTTTTCGCCAACAAAAGTGGGTCTCCTTATCATTTCCATTGCAGTTCTTCCTCCGCCTTGCCTGCAGATAAATATAATCTGCCTTCCCGAGTATGTTGAAACTTTTTCCAGCATTCTGAACTTGTGAAGAAGATCACTGTTCTCAACCTCAATCAGATATTGTGTTCCAGAATGAAGAAACATCCCATCGGGAACATGACCGGAAACACGCTTTGAATCTTCCCATCCGATCCCATTTTTAATTATGAGGTCCCTGAATACCTCCAGTATGCCCTGGTGCAATGATGATGCCTGGGTTTCCCTATTTTCCCTGACCATGGACCCATATTTCAAAACGCATTCTCTCACAATTTCTCCAGAGACATCTCTTTCAATACTTTCCAGAGGAGAGGTCCTGAAGGAAAGCGGACCACTCTGACCATTTGCAGCGAGATTCCACACAAGTGCGTTGTGTTTACCCTGGGCTTTCATAATTTCCGCAATTCTCCTGCTGGAGGGGAAGGGAAAAATGTTATCTGATATGGTCTGGGCATCATCCCCCGATATGGAGAACGAAATGAAAGTCCCAACGTTTGCAAGCACTGACCTTGCGATCTCGGTGCTCAATCCCCTCAGATGCTGTGTGGATAAGATCAACCTTATGCCATACTTCCTCCCTTCATTCAGGAGGCGTAGCATAATTCCTGCGGGAATCGACTGTGCCTCATCTATCATTATATATGTCTTAACGATCTTTCCAGAAGAATCTGATGATCTCAATATATTGAATATTACTGAAAGCATAAGAATTGAGGCAATTCTGTACGTTTCCTCAGAAAGTGTCATCTTATCCATCATTATTGGTATAAAACCAGAACCCTGTTCCATAAAATCATTCAACAATCTGTTTTCATTTTCACCGTTTATGAGGTCCTGTATGGTACTGTTACTAACGATGGGAAGAAGTTTGTTCACAGTGCTGCTGATATACTCTAACCATGCCTTCTGGTTGGATGCCAGATCCGTAAAGTACGCTGACAAAGTCCTGTTTTTTGTCTTCCTGAGATAATCCCTGATATTTTCCACACTTGAAATGACCTGAAGGAAATTTTTCAGTGATGGATCGCTCACAACTTCCATGTAATCTGAGAGAAGAACCCGGAAGACAACCTCAAGCCTGGGTCCCCATGTACCCCCAGAAAAAACCTCCTCGTGAAAGAACAGATCTCTTATCCAACCAGAAATAACGTCCCTGTTATGAACAGTACCGACGCCGCGAAGAACGTTGAACTGAATGCTCTTCTTTAGATCGCCCACGGTCTCAACAGCCGTTGAAAGGGCATAAATTCTGTCCTTTTCAACTTTAGATAGAAGGCGTCGTGAAAGCGTTTCATGAGGATCGATCAAAACAACATTCCCCATTTTAGATGATATTATACCTTCACAAAGGGAATTAAGGACGGTTGATTTTCCCATGCCTGTCTTTCCAAGAATAAGAATATGGCTGTCCATTGCATCAACTGGTAATGATACTGTTGATCCTGATTGTGTCTTTCCTATTCGTACTGATCCGACCTCTCCTGCAAAAAAAACTTCGGGTCTGACCGCCAGTGAATCCTCATGTCTGTACAAGAAAAACCCTACTCAGAAATATCTGAAAGTGGATCTGTCCAGGACTTCTAGAAATTCACGTGCATCCCTGACATTAGGATCCGGCTGGAATTCAACAAAATCCCAATTAATGCTAACATTCATACGGTTCCCAGGAGATATACCAGAAACCTCAAGAGACAGGGACTTTATCTTATCTCTCTCTTCTTTTTCAGGAAAGCGATCTATATGACATAACTCGCCAGTGTCCGCCGATACAACAATAGACGCCTTATCAAATTTAATCTTATATTTGTCAATGGACACCTCAGGTATCTTCTTAATTCCAAAAAGACCAGTCAGATAAGTGATCAGATCGTAATAATCTCCTTCGCTTATTTTCATAGCCACACTGAAAGAATTGTAAAGCTAATAAGGGTTTTGTCTGTTCAAAACAAAGCAAGATGGTAAGTATTATACCTGAAAAAATTGACTCCTTCTTTGTTGAAACTGAACATTATAAGAACCTTCAGTTCGAAAATAATTCTGTATCTTTCATCTCCTGGGTCAACTCTACAGGTTGGAAGATCATCGGCATGTTGGGGAATGGAAACTTTTATCCATTATGAAACAGAGGAAAACTAATTATTTCGGTGGTAAGTTATTTATAATGTAATGCAAATATTCTTTAAGATGCATCATATATTGTCTGACATGGAGGATTCCCATGAGCAGAAACAGCTGGGTCCAAAGATGGGAATAAGTCTGTGGCTTCTCGTTGCAGTTTTTTCCATTGTTATATTACTCATCCTTAACAATGTAACCAATGTATGGAATGTTTTTACTATTTACTCCACGATTTCATGGTCTGTGGGAATGCCTATAATCATAATCTCTTTTGTAGGGGCCATAGGGTCCAGAAGCTTCAGAATATCCACTTTCAAGGGCAGAACTTCCAAGCAGGTTAATTTTATCATTCCAACGGTGGGAAGTTACGATGTTCTTCCTGCACTTTCAAGAGTTGTAAATTCCATACTTGAATATGCTCCATTGAATCTCGACAACTGGAGGATTTACCTCATAACCGAAGAATGGTCCGAAGCTCTAGCGGAGATAAGGGAAAAATTCCACAATGAACACATTGAGGTTGTTGTGGTTCCATTAGGTTACAAAACCAGATTTGGAGCAATGCATAAGTCAAGAGCCCTTCAGTACTGTATTGAAAAACTTGCGATGGATGGGCAGTGCAATACAGACACTTGGTCGTTCCATCTTGATGACGATGCGTCAGTACGATCCGATACCATAGCGGCAATAGCAGAGCACATAAAATTCAAGGGTGAAAAATATATACTGGCACAGGGTGTCCTTGCTTTTCCACATGAGAATTCACACTCCACCATTGCCAAGTTCGCTGATTCCATGAGACCAACAGATGATCTTACAAGATTTTATTTCTTTACATCCTTGCTTAGAACTCCTCTTGTGGGCCTCCATGGGGAGAACCTGCTTGTGAGGGCGGATGTTGAAGCGGATATCGGCTGGGACAACAGTGATAAGCCAATCTCAGACGATAGCTGTTTTGGTTTGAGATTTTCACAGAAGTACAGAGGGAAATCATCTTTTTTGCCTGCCTTCACCTATGGTGCTTCCCCATCTAATGTCAGGGATATGCTGAAACAGAGAAAGAGGTGGCTTGTGGATCTTACCAATCTCGGCTTATATGGCCCTTTGCCCTGGAAATACCGTGCCATGCTGATATATTCAGTAATATTCTGGAGCAGCATGATTGGCCAGAATATTTTCCTGGGGATACTCATACTTCAGTCTCTGCACATAATAACATTTGAACTGATAACCTGGCCTGTTGGATTGATGTGGTCATTCATGTTCAGTTTCTGGATATGGTTTTACTGGAACGGGCTTCACATAAACAATTCGTTTTCAAAGGACAAGAACCATTTTATACGGAAGGCAATCATGATGGTTCCTTTATATTTCTTCGTCATAGGACCGCTTGAAGCGATAGGGGGGATAATGGGCCTGTATGCTTTTGTTAAGAAAGAAAAGAAATTTGAAGTTATAAGAAAACCAAACTGAGATATTCCCCAGGGTTTTTGA
>JAJZOT010000341.1 GCA_021847855.1 Thermoplasmata archaeon
ATTTACGTTGGATCAGTTCCGTTTTTCCCAACTTCATAGTTTTCTCTGTTCTTCCTCTCCCGGATTCAGTTAACAGATATCTCCCACAGTCTCTCCTCAGGTTGATAACATTATTCCATAAGAGAACGGAATAAAGTCGCTTTGAACTTGTGTAGCACTTCTAGGTTAGCAGAAGTATTCTTTCCGGTTTTAAGTTGATATTGCTATTCGACAAATCGCCTGATAAAGTATTTTTGAAGATCAACGATAACTCCAAGATTATTTATAGCTGGATATGGCATGAAGTTCTATGACAGTAAATAATGTCAAAAATTTTTCAGCTTATAGTGAATATCTGAAGTTATATCTAAACATTGAAATCAATGGAGACAGCGTAAGGAAAATTTCCCTGTCTGATAAGCCATTGCACGAATTTCACTCCAACGAGGTCGGAAGGAGAATTATAGACTTTCTCGATAATGGAAAGGGGAATCTTAGTGATATTAAAGTTGAACCCAGTGGAACTCCTTTTCAGCGGAATGTGTGGAACGAACTGAGAAAGATTCCAGTCGGTGAGACTAGAACCTATTCTGAGATTGCTAAGGCAATTGGCAATCCAAAGGCTGCTAGAGCCGTTGGAACAGCAGTTGCATCCAATGAAATTGTAGTTCTTATCCCTTGCCACAGGGTTGTCGGCAAAGGTAATTTTGGAGGTTTCTCAGCACATGGTGGACTTGAAACAAAAAGGCTCCTCTTGGACAAGGAAAATAGAATCAGAACTCCCGTCACGAGAGAACCCCAATTTAGCTGAGGAATTGTTGATAAAACAATACTTGTCAATCCACCTAGATCATAAGGCATTTCGTCGCTGATGGTATCGTTAGCTAAGCCTCCAGGAGATACATTACTGTAATCATATGTCTGGTCAGCTGCACTTTCTTCAGATTTTTCCACTGTTTTGCCTTTTCTAATTGGTTGAGAACTGTTATTTGCTGCTACATATTTTCTTCCTCTATCATGGGAATGGGGGATTCTCGGTCGCAAACGTCTAAACCTGAACAAGTTTACAGACATGGGATATATTTTGATGTGTACCAAAGGTTCATATCCTTGAATGGGTTTTTATGTACTATGGCGGAAACTGAGAAAAACAAATCAAGTTCGGCTGAGGGAAATCCTACGAAAAAGAAGGGATCTGGTGCTGCCAGCCAAAAGGAAGGAGTCAAGGCACAAACAGAGACAGTTGAAGAACATTCCCACGCAATGTCAGAAGAGACTGGCAAGAAAACAGAAGATGTAGCGAAGTCCCGGAAAGGCACTAAGCGCCCGTGGGAATTCTGGAAAAAGTAAAATCTTCCAAATTTTTTTCTTCGACCCACATTTTTTTAATTTGTTATACGCAAGAATGGATTATCGAAGTTGATTTTTTTGATTCACCAACCTTTTGAACGATATAAAAGCAGGTTAATTTTATCCCCGATATTTTATTCTAACTAAAATTATAATGTTGTTGATACCTGGCTCATCTTGGCGTTTGGGTGGCCTTATGAAATTGTTAGAAAAAACAATACAGCGGAGATATTCATGAAGCTTTGTGATACTTCGGAGCCGTTTGGCATGGAAACGGTTCCGTTCCACAAACTTTTCCGAGTTAAGGGCGGTTATATTCCATTGGAATCTTCCAATATTTATGTTCATCGAAAATTTAAATAAGAATTACATGCTGTATTCTAGGATAAACTATGGAAACACGGGAAAGAGACATAATGAAAGTGGGAAGATATCTTCTGGCTGCAGAAATCTCCTCCCTTGTAGTTACTGCTATATGGGCTGTTTTTGCCTTAGCTTCCTACGTCATCTCCATTGAAGGATACATAATCTTAAGTTCACCTTCCACAGGTTCGTCCTCAGGAGGTTTCGTTGGAGCAATACTACTCATAATCGGACTTTTTCGCGGAATTGTCTTCACGATTCTACTGGTAGCTTCAGTAATTGTATCAAGAAGAGCGATCAAAATGCGCCATCTTTTGAAAGCGTGGGACTTTGAGGGCTTGAAAAAAAGCAATTCGCTGGGCATAGCCATTGTCGCTTTGATATTCACTTTAGTAATACCGGGAGTTATTCTTCTACTTGTCCGTTCACGCGTAAGGGACCTTCATACTGTAATAACCTGAACATTCTCGGGGGATCGCAGTAACATGATTCATCCGCTCGTTCAAAGACGTATAAATTTCCCCATAAATCTTGAAACGTAAGTCAATCAACATCAAGGCGGAAATTATAGAAAAGTCTCAAGTTTCACGTTGTTGGGGTTACACGTTCTTGCGGATCTGGAACGAGTAACCTGAATCACCTTTTTTCTTCATGGTGGTAAGCCCAACGGCAGCCAGCAGAAAAGCACCGCCAAGTATTGTGAACGCAGTTACATCTTCTTTTAGCAATATTGCACCTCCGATAACGCTTACGACAGGAACAATGTAGAGTTGCACGGAAAGTTTGGAAACTAAATTCCGTCCGACAAGCACGTAGAACAAGGAGTATCCGAGGACCGTACTGAGGATTGCAAGATAGATTACCGAAATCCAGCCTATGGTTGGAAGAACTTCAACCTGGTAGATAAAACTGGGGGAGATCAATGGTATAATCATAACTGTTCCGGCAAGCGCCATCCAGATGGTTACCGGCAACGCCCCATATTTGTGTACAAGCGGTTTCGACACTACCGTAAATATTGCGTATGATACTGCAGCAAGAATCACTTCAACAGGTCCAAGAATACCGGTATATCCCGGCCCTATGCTCGTGAAAGACAGAAAGAGTGTGCCGATAATCG
>JAJZOT010000031.1 GCA_021847855.1 Thermoplasmata archaeon
GCTTACCAACGATATTCAGAATTACCCTGGCATTGATCAGATAGGCGGTTTTGAGTTGATGACAAAATTCCAGGAACAGGCTGCCAGGTATGGTGCTAAATTCCTGTATGATGAGGTTAAGTCCATAGAAAACAGGAAAGAAGAGAAAATAGTATCAACAGCTACAGCTGAAATCAGTGCGACTGCTCTCATACTGGCTTTCGGGAAAACTCCAAGGGACCTTGGGGTTCCGGGTGAACAGGAATTCAGGGGAAAAGGCGTCTCTTATTGCGCCGTCTGTGACGGTCCGATTTTCAGGGGAAAGAATGTATCAGTGGCAGGCGCGGGCGATCATGCCCTCCAGGCTGCAGTCTACCTTTCGGGTGTTGCAAGCAGGGTCAACCTGATCCTCCCGACAAACGATCTGCGTGGAGACGAAGATCTTGTCAACTCTGTCAAGGAAGACAAAAAGATAGAGAAATCATTCAGCAGGAAGGTCGGTGAGATAAAGGGAGACAGGGTTGTGAATTCAATCTCGCTCAGAAAGCAAAATGGTGAAATTGCAGAGGAAATTGAAACTAACGCAATCTTCGTCGAAATGGGTTATATTGCAAAAACAGATTTCGTCAAGGATATCGTGAAGTTGAACGCCGATAAGGAAATTGTTGTCGATAAATATTGTGCAACTTCGGCTGAAGGAATTTTTGCTGCTGGTGATGTGACAGATGTCCCATACAAACAGGCCGTGATATCTGCTGGACAGGGTTCCACAGCTGCATTATCTGCATATAACTACATACAGAAACTCAGGGGAAAACCTGCTTCAAAGACAGACTGGAAAAGCGTAAATCCTGTGGGTGCAAAATGAATACTGGATTTTCAAATATATCTGACATAACGTTTCTTGCAATATCACGGGAAGATATTTCTCAACCTGTTGATTCAGATATATCGGCAAAGATAAAGAATAAGCAATTCCCAGTTATCAGTAACCAAAACGAAATTTCGATGAATGAAAGGATGTCATATGATTCTGTATTCATGATAGTCAAGAAATCAGTCAAAGCAGTTACCGGGCATGAAAGATCCGGCCTTGGATTGGCGCTTTCCAATCTTCCAGCCGGTTTGGGTGCATTCTGGCAGGTTGGTGGCAATTATATTGTTATGAACGATATTCTGATTAATGCTATGGAGAAGATTGCAAAGAATGATTTCGAATTTAATTCATTCATATTTACAATTCTTATCCATGAATACCTTCATTCAATAGGTTACTACGATGAATCCGATGCGAGAAAAATGTCCCATTATGTTACGAGTAGATATTTTGGTGAACAGCATCCTGCAACAGTGATGAGCAGTGATGATCTTTGGAGGATATTCCCTCAATTGAGGTACATACCTGGCGGAGACGGCTCATCTATGCGAATAATATCAAAATTTGACACTGACGCAACAAGTTACATTGCCTGATCGGTTTTCTAAATTTTTGAAGTATAGTCCAAGGGTGAACCAATGAATATTACTAGATTCCACTAATGCTTTCCAGATATCTCTGGACAACTTTCTTCCCCTTTTCCGTTATTTCAACCCGTAACTTTGGAGATGAGAAAAAAGAATACCTCGTTGTCTTGATGTAGCCAGCTGATTCCAATCTAGAAATATGATTGTGAAGGCTACCCTTCCCGGTTCCTGTTAGCTTAAGGAGGTCTGAGAAATTCAGTTTCCTGTTCATTCCAAGGGAGATGAGGATCATCAACCTTATAGAGGATTTTAGGGCAGGATCATTTAGCGATGCAAAAATCCTTGAGTATCTGCTCTCTGGACTCATAAATCAGTTCTCTCCATCAAGCGCTCCAAGAATCTCTGAGGATCTGTAGAAGGATATCAGTGAGGAAATCATCCACAAAGCAATTACAGCAGTCCAGGAAATTACAATAATTGAGGTTAATGTATGTACCCCAAGGTACAAGGCTGACGAAATAAATACCTCGATGATGCCGACAACGAATAATGAAACCGACGAGATTAGGTTCTCAATTGTAAGCTTCCCGAGACCTTTAAGGTTTGCATAGAAGCAAAACGTACTGGCTGCAAATATCAGGAAAATAAAGGCGGTCTCTGAAACATATGTGTCGATTTTATGACGTGATATATCCAGTATAGCGAATGCAACAGCAATAACATATATAACAAGAAGGTAGAGAAATATTCTCACTATTTTATTCTCCGAATTTTCTCCTGCTTCTCCATTAATATAATGCATGTATCTTGAGATCCTTCTGCTCTTGCCAAATATATTTGTTGAAATCCAAAAACCTGAAACGATAGCAATTGTGGACAGAATTGAACTCTCGACATTGCCAAGGATTAATGAGCCAATTACGTTTAGTAAGATATCGATGGCCCAGATTCCGTAGAATAGACCCCAGGATCTTCTGGTCAGGAATTCCTGAAACCTCATTGCCCGTATCCCCGCTTTCAGCATTTCGCTGGCGCTGCTTGAATCGTCTTCTATCATATCTGAGACCTTTCCTCCAGGCTGCTTGCTTTTATCCTTCCAAGGAGAAGTATGTCAAGAATTATCAAAGATGCTATCCAGATTAGAAGAGATAACAGGAGATAAGGATATTGAAGGCTGGAAAACACTGTGTGCATATGAGTGGAAACTATTTGTAATTCTTTTCCATCGAAAGCTTCCTGGAACATTGCAAGGTATGCATTAAACGGCACGACGTAATAGATATAATCGATAGTGATATTTGTTGTTAGGAGAAGGATACCGATGCCATATGTAAGGAGCATTGGTAAAAGCTGGATATAATTCACAGTCCTTACTCCAAGGTAGTTGATGGCAAGGAATACAAGGAAGAGTGCAAAGAATATCATAAACAGCGAGCCCAGCAAAATTGTGAAATAGGTTGACAGGTAGTTACTTGAATATACTGTATATCCAAATTTGTAGCTGAACATCAATGTCGCGATGATCGTTATCACACTGGAAAGACCTATGCCAATGACAAGTGAGGAGATCGACATATTGTAAAGATATGATCTTCGCGATAAATTACTGAACTTGAACAGGTACGGAAGAGAAGAAGAAGAGTAGATTGCGACCTGAGCGATCGTTGTTGATATTGTTCCAAGCAGGAAGAGTATCACGAGCGCAGTCCAATCTGCGGTGTAATATTCCTGATCAAAGTGGGATAGACCAATACCCGATGTTGACTGGCTATATCCAATATACAGAAGAAAAAGGCCAAAGAATATTCCGAATATCCATACCCGTCTGCTGAAGATTATACTCTTGACAAAATATTTAGTTATCATATTTACAAACTCCCTGCCATAGAGCCGACCTTTTCAATATTGGTAAGCGGTATCTCCCCTTCATCAATAGTTATTGAGAAATCTCTATTTCCCGCGCTCCATTCTATTGCACTTTCATCACGATAAGAGGAATTGAAATAGTAGCGCTGAAATTTAGTCGGATCCAGTGGACCAATTAGTTTACCTGATAGCAAAAGGAACAACCGCCAGCTCTTCATTAGTTCCAGGATGCCGCTGTCATGTGTTGAAAGAATTATCTCTGATGAGGCTGCATTAAAAATAGAAAACAGCAACTCCTTTCTTTCAAAATCAATGTTCTCGAATGGTTCATCGAGAATGACAAGGCCGTCATTCCCGACCATGGCTATAAGTGAGTAAAGAATCTTCTGTTCTCCTGTGCTCAGATTCCATGGTTTCAGGTCGGGGATTCTATTAAGACTGAATTTAGTGAGATGTCCGAAAACAATATTCCAGTCAAAATTTTTTAACTCGCTAAAGGCGGAAACCATATCACGTACGTTAAGCGGCAGCAACCTGTAACATTCTGGCAAATTCGAGGAAACCTTCACATAATTGCTAGCTGATCTCAGATTTTTTCCATTATAAAACATATCACCCTCATCCGGTATAACAAAGCCCAGGAGACATTTCATTAGAGTAGTTTTTCCGGAACCATTCTGACCAACTATTACATTCTTAGAATTATTTGGAGCCAGAAGAGATAGTTTGTCAAGAACCAGATGCTCGTTAAATCTTACTGAAAGATTTTCAATCTTCAACATGAATTGAGATGCTTTATGGAGATAAATTAACAAGTATGGGTTCATTTTTTGAACCTAAAATTCTTGATATTTTGTATGGTCCTTTATGGTATAGTGCATCACAGCCAGTTGCTGACAACGTAATTATCTGAGAACTGATTTGTACCTTTCGCGATAAAGATTTTTAATGTACAGAATTAAAAATATTGCTACAATTTGAAAATGCTCTTTTAGATGGGATTTCCCAGCATCGGGAGGAAGACAACAAGGAGCCTGCTTACCGAAGTATTGAACGTTGACCCCTCATCTTCACCAGACTCAATTAGTGCTTGCCGGAGTTGTCTCAATATAGGTTTTACTTTAGTTGTTGTCTTTTTACTCATAACTGAGTAGGTCAAAGTATATGGTGTTTGTTCAATCAACCATTTCCTTAAATTTTCACCTTCAGAGTCATCAGAGTTGGCTATGCGATCTGCAATGAAGCTTAATGTCATTGAATAACCCATTAAAACTGAACTCACCACTTCTTTTATTTCATTATTAGTCGCACCAAGCAGAATCTTTTCCCACTCCTTGGGATCTTCGGCTCTGAACATATCCTCATTTAACCTGTAGAATTTTTCAACATAGTTCTTCTTCGGAATCACTTCTGGTTCCAGCACGAGGCGCTGCTGTACCATTTGGGATATGAAATGATAGAGATTGGATTTGCTCACTTTAATCACTTTTGACATCTGTGTAACGGTCATCCTTTCCTGCTCAGTCAATAGCATGATAATTCTGAATTTAGTTGGATTTCTGAATAGATCGGACAGGATTTCATAGCGATTTTGAGTCATTGGTGGATAAGTTAATATATCAATTTAGATTTTACGTATAAATGATATTACTACGAGTAAATGTATTTACTATGTATAAAAACCAGCAGAATTATTGCACAGGCAATTCAGTCGGAACCTTAAACAGAAGTGGTATTCATGACTGAAGCGATAAACGGAAATGATCCAGATAGGTTGCATTTTAGCAGGAATTTTAAACTACTTGTTGCGGCCGGTGCAATTTCCCGGACGGGCGTTGCAGGATTTCAGATCGCAGTTCTGTGGATCGCGTTGCTTCTAACAAGGTCGTCGATCCTGGCGGGACTGGCGGATGGAATGGCAGTGTTGCCCCTTATCTTCAGCTTCGTCTTTGGAGCCTATGTGGACAGACAGGCGAGCAAGAAATGGCTCGCCCTTCTCGTATCATCAACAAGAGTGCTTTCAATATTTGCATTGTTCATATCTTTATTCATTGATGATTTGCTAGTTAAAACTCTTTCAATATACTTCGTGGCATTTGTTGTTGGATTATCCACCGACATAATGGATTCAACATCAGCAAGCTGGTCCAAGCAATTTCTCGATGAAAGCCAGTACAAATCAGGGACATCGCTCTCTCAGAGTTTAGGAGCACTTGCAGAAGCTCTTGGATATGCATTATCCGGGGTGTTTTTGATACTTGGTCTCAGATTTGCAGTTTACAGCTTCGCAATTGTATTCGCTATTGCAATTATACCCATCCTTCGAATCAAAAATGAGAGGACTGCAAACATATCTACTGAGAATGGAATCAATTCCTCAATAAGGAAAGGTCTCAATTATGTATTTAAGGACAGAAGACTGAGGGCACTTGCCATAATTATACTTGCAATAAATCTTGCATTGGGTTCGATTGGAATATTCATGGCATATCTAATACAGGATCAGTTCAGATTGAGTGCCATATATTTCACAATGCTCGGAGTGAGTCTTGCTCTGGGAGTTATTTTTGGATCAGCTTTGGGATCACTAGCCAGGGGAAAAGTAGGGGCTTTTACGATATTTACGATTATGCCAATTGGAGGCCTTCTGTTTCTTGTTGGTATAAATAGGTCCATTTATCCAGATTATGCAATGATCGCTGTAATTGGAATTCTTATCGGTGTAATCAATGTCGTAATAAATACAGCAATAATAAAAACTGTAGACAGAGAAATGATGGGAAGAGTAAGCGGGACTATCAAAACACTCGGTGTGAGTTTAACGTTCTTCTCCGGAGCTATTGGCGGGGTGCTGATTCAGTTAATAACACTTCAGGGAGGGTTCTACTTTATAGGTGCAGTGGTATGCATAGCTTCGTTTACTCCCCTTATATTCAGGGAATTCTATGACATAAGAATCTAATCGTAAGTAAGATGAATAAAATCCCCCATTCAGACATTTATATTGATTTGAGATTTAAGATATATGCACATCTGTGTCTGATAGATGCTTCTTGGACATAAGATCCTGTCATGCCGCAACCAAGAATGTTCTTAAACAAGGATCATGTCTTTGAAAAAGAGAAATTAATACATAAAAACTCAAAGCAATGACGGCACTGCAAGCATCGCGAAGAAAAGATTGAATAAGACTACTATCGTGATGATGACAAATTTCATGTCTTTTCCAATTGCAAACCAAACAAGCCTGATAATCACCACACTGATTGATGTAAATATCAAAAACCACAGTCCAAATGCTATAAAATATATCCCGTCAAGTTGAATGAGCCCCAGAATAATGTATCCGGTCGGTATGTTTTTTGAGTCTATGCCATGCATCATAGAATAAGAGTAACTTGCAATCTGTTGCAGTGTAAACCCGTCTCCCCCGTTCCTTATGAATAACAATATGACACCTGTGACGATAAATATAACACTGAGTATTGAACCGCCTCTCAAGAAATGACTAATAACTATTGAGTCGTCAAAGTTTTTCATTTGCCATGCCTCCCTTTAACCCCCCTTTTATTATGAAAGAACAGCAGAATTATCGTCAGGGCCGCTACAATCGCTGCAACGGAAAACTGGAATACAGAATTCACTAGAACTATGTTGATCTTGTTCAATCCGCTGAAAATCATGTCCAGACCAAGGAAGATGAGAATTGAAAAAAATATCAGGCGTATGTCCTCGTTTGATATCTTAACAAGAACCTTGGAACCATAATAAGCACCAACCAGAACACCAAGAGCGGTTGCAGCAGCAATCATTGGCTGAATAAATCCGGCATACCAGTAGATCGTGCTGCTGGTTGCTGCAGTTATACCTATCATGAAATTGCTCGTAGTTGTTGTGACCTTCATCGGCAGGTTTAGTGCCCAATCCATTCCAAGTACCTTCAATGCACCACTTCCAATACCAAGTAGGCCGGAGAAAAAACCTGCAAAGAACATGATCGTTTCTCCGAGGTACCACCTTGAGCCCTGATATTTTATAGTTCTCTTTAAATGCTCATCAAAGTAACTTCCGGTTAATCTGAAGAATCTGGTACTCCAGTCTGGTTTCGATTTCTTGGGAATCTCACTGTGTATCTTTTTTACTGCCGGGTATAAGGAGAATAACAGCACGGCACCAAACGTTATGTATACAATCCAGGAAAGGGAATGCGCATACATATAAATCGCAACAAAAGAACCGACTATTGCCCCTCCAGTAGTTGCCATCTCTAAACTTATACTAAGGTTTACATTGGCTATTTTCTCCTTGGTATATGCACTTGCTGAACCGTCGGATGTGGCGATGGTAGAAATCAGGCTTGCCCCTGTCGCAAATATTATCGGTATTCCATAAAACAAAGTCAACATTGGAACAAGTATAGTTCCTCCACCTAATCCTGTCAGGGAGCCGAGAAAACCGGAGAATACTCCGGCCAGCATTATAGAAAGGAATTCAATTATGATCCCGACTATATTCATCATAGTGATCACGACCTAATTCGACCAATCCCTGTTCTGCAGGCGTTAACAGAATCACTGAAATTGGAGCAAGTGACTCCTTCAGTAATTCGCTGCCGGCAGAATCAAAGAACACTTTTTCGAATGTTTCCAATTTACCCACTCCTGTCAGTTTCAGTGCGACTGTGCGTTTTACAGAGCGTAATGCGTGTTTTTCGACAGTATATTTGCGTGAATGTTTTAACTGTTCAAATCCGGCCTGAAAGCAAATTGAATCATTTGTACTACCTATACGATAAAGAGATTTGTTTGATTTTTCTATAGTTTTTTTCAATTCCATAAACACTTTTGGAATAGCGGTGCCATCAAATCGATGTGCCATCTTTTTATTGTATGTAGAAAAGACCTCTGAGAAGATATCTGATTTAAGTTTTTTAAAAATTGAATATAGTCCAGTGTAATATTTCGATGAACTGATGTCAGATGAGGCAGCCATAACATTCACCATACATGTATGGTGCGATTGAATATAAGAAGAGAAACTTACATAGTAATAATAATATATGAAAAGTTTTAGAGAAACTGACAGCTGGCGGTCAGTTTTACATAAATCTGGTATATTTCTGTCAATACCCTCTTCGTTTCTGATAGCATTTTCTGCAGTTGCTTTGGCCGATTACGATCTAAAACAAGGAACATACAAGATAAATTATTCAGCAACTAATGACTGGTTTCCTGCAATGATTCTTCTCATCATAACTCCCGTCTGTCAGCTATTCTGTCTCTTACTTCAAATACCATTTATCCCTGGAAATTTTTTCTTACCCAAATTAGCCAAATCATGTTGCAGTACTAATGGCCCTTGAAGCCTAAAATAACAACATCACCATCTCTTCCAACAGACAGTGCGGCCAGACTTGATACGTTTTCGTTGATGAAATATAAATTGTGGCAGTAAGGAAACTCCGTCGACCCGGAAAAACGTCCGTAATAAGCCCTTCCGAAAATGAGGTAACACTTATGTTATTATCATTGGTGACCGCAACGCCTTTGGAGATGTCCATAGATCCAATGATTTCTTTTATTCTCATGAAATTAACGTAACGGTTAAAGTTCCCAACACCACCGTCAATACCTAGTTTGTTACAAACTTATCGATTTATGCATTCACTGGGACTGTCCTGCTATCGGTTTCTGATGTTTCCTGTGGTTTTTTAGTAATTACAAGAACCAGGATGACTGAAAGGAATGCTAACCCAACTTAATGCGTTAATTTATGATCCATCTTCTACCATTATGTGAGTCATACTGTCTGCTTGCGAAGTCATACTGTCTGCTTGCGAAGTCATAAATGTGCCAGAATACCATAAGAATCTGAAGAATTTAATGCTTCCAATATAATGCCGTGAGCCGGGATCGAACCAGCGACCTCCAGATCTTCAGTCTGGCGCTCTCCCAACTGAGCTACCACGGCAGTACCCAGCACCTATGTTAAATCTTTATATAATTTCTTTGCAGTTTTTTCTGCTGTAATCATTCTGGTTCTGAAAGTAACAAAATGCCTGTCATCAAATGTGATCAAATTTACGAAGTATAATATTTGATGCTGCATAACTGTCAGGGTTAATGCAGAATTCGAGAGTTCTCAGGAGACCAAGAAAGAGAAGGGACTTAGTGCAGCCATATATATTGTCCTCTATGTCTGGCGGAACAATTTCTATTCTATACGTTGCATTATCACTGAAAATAGACGTTCTATCTTTAGCTTATTTCAGCCTTGGAATTGTATTTTTTATCTTTCTGGTCATATATATTTTTGCGAGGATTCCGGTTGATATTGTAAGTTATTCGAAATATCGCAATTTCGTTGAGCCAGCCTCTTTTTTGTTACTTGCGTGGTCTCTTTACGTCTTCACAAATACTTCAAAAATGACTGGCATTTATTTTGTATCTGTTCTTATGGGTCTGTCCCTATCTGCTGCAATCGTTTCCATAAACTCCAAAATTTCAGAAGACTTCAGCAGTTCATCGATCAGGATCAGCAGGAGGAATGCACTGGCATTGGGCACTCTCTCGGCACCTGCGGGTCTGTTGATAACATCTTTTTATGGAATTCACTATGCCGGGCTAATCAACATGATTGAATATATTGCTCTTTTCTTTGGAACTCTATTTTTGTTTATAGAAATTTACAGGTTCTTTGTACGTAAAATAAAACCAAAGCAGGATCCTGTATTTGTAACAGTCAATAAATCGCTTGCACCGTTAAAGATGCTGGGGAAGATAAGGGGGAAGGCATTCTTTCTGACCACGATTCTTATTGATATACTTTTCATATTTGCGGCATGGTCCATCCTGATTTATCTACCGTATTATTCATACACATTGAT
>JAJZOT010000342.1 GCA_021847855.1 Thermoplasmata archaeon
CGGTTAACTCTGGAAAAGTGAAACTTGAAAGAATCAAGGAGATCGAAAAGGAGACCAGACATGACATGATGGCACTTATCAGGTCTCTAACCGAAGTGAGCGGTTCAGGTGGAAAATATGTGCACTTCGGTGTCACATCCAATGACATTCTTGATACCGCAACTGCGCTTCAGTTGAGAGATTTCACACATTTCCTGATTGAAGATCTTATTGAGCTTCAGGGTGAACTTCTGAAGAAAGTTGAGGAACATATTCACAGCGTAATGCTGGGAAGAACACACGGACAGCATGCCAGCCCTATAACCTTTGGTCTCAAAATGGCGGTTTACCTGGCCGAGGTCAACAGGCATATACAGAGAGTAATGCAGGGCAGGGAGAGATACATCGCAGGAAAAATACTTGGACCCGTTGGGACTGGTGCATCTCTTGGTGAAGCTGCACTGGAGATTCAGGACAGAGTTATGGAAATTCTTGGAATCCGGGCGGAGACTGCGTCGACTCAGGTGGTTGATCGTGACCGCATCATAGAATTTCTATCCATAGTCAATAACATTGTTACTACACTTGAAAAAATATCAACTGAAATAAGGAACCTTCAGAGATCAGAAATCGATGAGGTATCAGAATATTTTGACATGGAAAAGCAGGTGGGTTCCAGTGCAATGCCAAACAAGGTGAACCCGGTTAATTCTGAAAACATAAGCAGTCTGTCAAGATTCATACGCAGTCTGATAATATCAGAATACGAGGCTGCAATAACCTGGCATGAGAGGGATCTTACAAACAGTGCATCTGAAAGGTTTGTCATACCATATGCGTCAATATTAACAGATTATGTTCTAAAGAAAATGTCAAATGTGATCTCCACACTTATTGTAAAAAAGGAAAGAATGCTAGAAAATCTAATAGCTGATCCTCTTGTAATGGGGGAAAATATCGTTTCAACACTGACAGAGCACGGAGTCCCAAGACAGGATGCACATGAGATGGTAAGAACTTCATCAATGGAGGTATATAGAACGGGAAAACCATTTAAAGAAACACTAATATCCAATGGAATATTGAAGTACTTATCTGAAGCTGAACTGCAACGGACTCTGAATCCAGAGGATTTTACTGGAAAGTCGGAGAAGATATGTCTCAATGTCATTGAGTCGTCAAAACTGTTGCTTCAGGAAGTATACCGAGGGATCTGATGAACGGTAATTTAAAGGAAGAAAAAACATTCAAAAAACAGATTATCGCAGATCTTTCGAGAGAGGAAAAATCAATATCCGGTCTTCACAAATCGCTCGAGGAGCAGGGCATAGTAATACACAGGCTTGTTCTTACGGGCTACCTCAGGGCACTGGTCGATGTTGGATATCTGAAAGAGAAAGAGATAAAGCCATCAAGAATATATTCAGTGCTGTATAACAATCAGCAGGACATTTACGAGATAGTTGGATCAGCTTCAAGAAATTATGATGAGGAGAATGCAGGGGACAATTCTCTGCGCATGCTTTTCTTCCTTTTCAACAGGCCAATTTTTCTCAGGGAGATAGAGAGGTGTGGTGTCGAACTCCCAAAAAACTACAAACGTGTAACTCCCCAGAAAAGAATGGAATATATTGAAAAACTGGGTGAAGCGGGCATAAAGATCCCTGCAAGCAACATGATGATGGAGCCGGTGAGTTCTGACTCAATGGTAACAATAAAAATACTCAGAGAAATTATAAATCTATCCCTGGATCTTAAGAGATACGTTGTCAGCATGGCAGATTATTCACAGAAGACACTGGACTGAGTTTCCAGGTTTACTGTTCTTCTGTTTTGGCACTGTTGATAATGAAGTAACCATGTGAACCCTGCCATAAGATTTCGGATTTTTCAATAAATATTTTTTTTCCATAACTTGTACCGATCACAAAAGTTTCATATTCTCCACCTTCCCCGGTAATATTTATTCCATACCTTGCATTCTTCTTCTTGAGAATCTCAAGATATTCTGTATCGATCTTCACGCCTAAATCGGTTGAGTCAAACCCCTCAGCGGACACCGATACAATGATTGGGACAATACCTCTGGCTATGATTTCCATCAGCTCTTTCTCCTGATCCATTCTCCACAGGGGCGTATAAGACATGATTCCCAGTTCAGTGCAGGCAGCCTCTATTCTTGTTTTCTGGTAATCAGAAGCTATGGCCCCGGAAATTACAGCCTCAACATGATCTTTTTCAACCATACTGGCAATCAGTTTCCATAAATCATCCTCTGAAGTTTCAATGACATCCAGATCCAGGATTTCAGCTACATAACGGGACATTCGTGCATTGGGGTAATGGAACATGAAAGAGAATTCCTCAGGAACAACTGTAATTGCAGCAATTATTTCAAAGCCCTGTTCTAACGCTATCTGCGCAGATAAAAACGAATCCTTTCCTCCTGAAAAAAGTGATACTGCCTTCAGATTTGCACCATCCTGATGCTGTATTTCAACTGATCATAAATAAAGTACTTCGTGGGTAACGCCATGTGCCATAATCAGTGGTCACAATTAACAGAGAGGATACTTTATACTTTCTGTTAAACTGCATAACGGTCCATGTCAATTGCAGGATATCAGCATTGCTTTTTACTGGGAACTAACCTGGCAGTCTTTTATGGCAAACATAAAATTCACAAAACATTTTTCAAAAGATTTTTTACCCATACTGTCATCACAAATCATGTCAGTTAATGTGGGAGAAAAGGCTCCCGACTTTGAAGCACTGGACACAAAACTGAAGAGCAGGAAACTATCAGACTACCGAGGTTC
>JAJZOT010000343.1 GCA_021847855.1 Thermoplasmata archaeon
GAGCCCTCTCCTTCTCTTCATCAGTGTAGGTCATCTCATGGAACAGGTAATCTGCATCCTCAGCCGCCCTGACAACGTTTAAACTGTACGCAGTGTCGCCTGTATAAACGATGGAGACCTCTGGATAATCAAGTCGGTAGACATTATCAGGTATTATGTGGTTTCCATCATATACACTTATGAAATCCAGTTTTTTCCCCTCTACATACTCTACATTGATCTCATATTGATCATTCAGCGGAGTATTTATCAATTTCATCATCTGATCCATTGCGTTCCCGATGCCTTTTGGACCCATCACTGTCAGGACATTTTTTACTCTGGTTGAACCCCTGTACCAGAGAAGTTCAGGAAGTCCCATAAAATGATCCAGGTGCAGATGCGTTATGAGCACAGCATCAATGTTCCCCGGGTCAATTCCCTTTTCAAGCAAGGATTCCAATGAATGTGGCCCAAAATCAATAACGGTCCTGTCATTAATAATTATGGATGAATTCCTGTGTCCAGCGCCTAAATGTGATGACCAGTTCCCAAGGAATTTTATCATCATGGTGAAGCATCCTCCGCTAAGAGTTCACCCTCTGCGTGTTCACTGTGAGGACTGATTTTATTGGGGATTTCGCCAGCTATATCTTCCAGACTCCTCCCCTTTGTTTCGACTCCCAGGAATAGTGTGGAAAGCAATCCAATCGCAGCAAAACCTGTAAAGAAGAGTAGGCTTGTACTGATTCCGTATGCACTTACGATAAATGGAAACGTTGTTATGCCTAATATTGCTCCGACCCGACTGACTGATGTTCCAAAACCGACTGCAGTGGCTCTCTCTGATGTTGGAAACAGTTCAAGTGGATAGACAAAATCAGTAGAACCTGGCCCTATGGCCTGCGTTATCTCGAACACCAGAAACATAATGAATACCAGTGGAGCTACAGTCACAGCCAGGCCAGCCTTTGGAACAAAGTGTGTCACTATTGCAAGAACCGCGAGAGAGATGCCCATTCCAGAGAATCCTATTATGGTTATGATTTTTCTTCCCAACCGTTCTATCAAAATCATTGCAAAGATTCCACCAAGAATAGCAAAGAGATCAAATATGGCAGATCCGAGTACTGCTTTGTCTGAACTCAACCCCATAATGGTAAGTATGGTTGGAGAGAAAATACTGATTCCATAGAAGGCCACATCAAACGAGAACCAGAATATGGCAATAAAGAGCGTACTTCTGATATATCTTCTACTGAACAGTTTTGAAATGGAAGTCCTGCTTTTGAGGGACACTTCTGGGATGGAATCCGATTTTCCCGTAATTGCCATTTCCACTTTTCTTGCCTCTTCTGTCTGCCCCGCTTTTCCCAACCATCTTGCGGATTCCGGAACGTCTCTTCTCAATATAAGAACAATCACTGCAGGTATTATACCAGCCAGGAACATGTATCTCCATGCTTCCGGACCGAACTGCAAAAGGATATATCCAACAAAGGCTGCTATTGCGGCTCCAGTGAACCATGATAGGGTATTACTTACCAGCAGCCTTCCCCTGTTTTTGGTCGGGGAGAATTCGGCTATAATTGTTGTGCTTATGGCATAGTCAGCTCCAATTGCAATACCGAGTACAAACCTGAATATAAAGAGGGACGTAAAATTAAAAGATACACTTATCAAAAGTGTCATTACGATAAATATAACCATGTCCCATAGATACATAAATTTCCGCCCTTTCAGATCTGTGATATACCCGAAGATTATGGCTCCAAAAAACATGCCTATAACCGTAGACGCCGCTATCAAGGCCTTATTTGTTGGGTTGTTCAACCCAAACGCCGGAATACCGTATAATAAAATAAGGGCTACAGATATAATAGAAATATCGTAGCCATCAAGCAGTGTTCCAGCAGCAGATAGCGCTGTAATTCTCAGGTGCGTTTTGCTTAGATGTGCCTCATCAAGAGCGCCGTATGTTGCAACGGCACCATCATTCGTGTTTTTCATGTCACTGGAAGGATAAATACTGTTTACTTAACCATAACCAATATATTATACAGATGAGTTCATATCTATAGGTATAAATTATTAAATAAAAATATCTATACTTTCTATATACGTTATTCTACTTATAAATAACATTTGTAACAGGAAGACGCAAAACATGATGGGAAGATATCTCGAGACATCATTGACGTACCAGGACACGAACGGTCACACGAATGACCAAAGCAGTCTAAATGACTCAGTGATTTTCGTAAGGCTATCCTGCCAGATCGGTGAAAAAGTTTTATTTTGTTATAATGCTCACCCAACAAGGATAAACAATGAGACTATCGTATCTTCTTGAGATGGAAAACCCGGAATCCCACTTCTTTAAAGTGACAATGAATGTAGAAGACTATTCAGAGGAGTCAATGTCGGTTACCATGCCTGCATGGACACCTGGATCGTATGAAATTCTTGATTTTTCAAGACACGTGAGAAAAATAAAGGCAGTTAACTCTGCAGGGGAATCCATTGAACTTTCAAAGAAGGATAAATCCACCTGGAAACTTGCCAATGGTAAGTCAAGAGATATCAGGATCACTTACGAGGTGTTTGCTCACGATCTATCGGTACATACAAGCCATCTGGATTCATCTCATGGTTACCTTAATGGCACAAACATATTCCTCTATATCGAGGGATACAAGGACCAGACCGCAGAACTCACAATAAAACCCTGGAAAGACTGGAAGGTTTCCACTGGACTTGAGAAGGTTGGAGACTTTAAATACAGAGGACAAGATTAAAAGTGAT
>JAJZOT010000344.1 GCA_021847855.1 Thermoplasmata archaeon
TTTATGCTAGGTTTTTCAGGGGAGAGATATTGAAAATTAAGAGACTTGACTATGTTCAGGCTGCAAAGCTGAACAATGTAGGAATGTTTTCATTTTTTTTCAGGTACCTTTTCATGAATAGCACGGATCCAATTATAGCATACGCCGCACTTGATTTTGGGAACGTAATCCTAATGTACTCGACTTTGGCGTTCTTGGGCATTGGACTCAGCCCTCCGATCCCAGAACTTGGATCGATGGCAGCTAACGGAGTCGGGGCTCTTCCGATGGATTGGTGGTGGGCATTGGCCCCAGGATTTGCAATCCTAATCATCGTCATAGGGTTTGTACTCGTGGGGGATAGGATGCAGGATATAATAGCTAACAGGGTTAATTAACGGGTGGAAAAGTGTTACTTGAAATATCAAAAATGAGTGTATCATACAAGACTATTCTCGGAGAGTACAGAGTTATCGACAGTTTAGACTTCAAATTAGAAAAGGGCGAGAAGATTGCAATTGTTGGAGAGTCCGCTTCTGGCAAATCTACATTAGGACTCGTAATTGCAGGAATGCTACCCCCTAATTCTAAAACAACCGGTGCAGTTATGTTTGAGGGGCGGGATATGCTCAGAATGAATGAAAAGGAAAAGACCTACCTTCGTGGCACATCTATTTTCATGATTTTTCAAAACCCGCTTAACAGCCTCAACCCGGTTAAGAATGTAGAATATCAGCTTATGGAGTGCGTGTCGCTCAGGAATCAGAAGCTATCAATTAACAGTTCAAGAGAAACTATGCTCAAAGAAGTAAATGATACGCTGGTAAAATTGAGAATGCCTGATCCTTCTGCTATAATGAGACGCTATCCGCATGAGCTTTCCGGGGGGCAGGTGCAACGGATTGTGATAGCCATGGCCCTTATTTTAAAACCTAAACTTCTCATTGCAGATGAACCAACTACAGCACTTGATGTAACTATTCAGGCCCAATTCCTTGAACTGATTAGAGAATTGAATAATGAATTAGGGATGTCAATCATTTTCATAACTCATGATATAGCACTCGCCAATGTAATATCGGATAAACTCATGGTCTTTTACGGAGGACGCGTGGTAGAAACTGGAAAAACAACCAGGCTAATAAACGAACCTAAACACCCATACACTGTTGGTCTAATCAAAAGTATTCCATCTAGTTCAAAGGATAAGCAAAGACTGTTTTCCATAATTGGTGCTCCTCCTGCTTACTTGAATCTGCCGAATGGTTGCAAATTCAGCCCAAGATGCAACAAAGTTATGAACAAATGTATTTTGGAAGAACCAAAATTGACACAAATTGGAGAAGATATGGTGAGATGTTGGCTATATGAGTGATATTTACAGGTTTGAGAATGTCCAGAAGTATTATTTAGCGAAAAAGAGAGGCATTATAGAAACTATATTCAGAGAAAAACCGATTTACGTGAGGGCACTCGATGGGATTTCACTATCCCTTTCGGAAGGCAAAATTACAGCTCTCGTGGGAGAAAGTGGATCTGGAAAAACTACTGTTGGAAAAATTATGGCTACATTGGAGGTTCAAACTTCAGGATCAGTGTTTTTCAGAAACAAGAAAATCTCAAAAGAAGATTTCTCAACAATAAGGAAAAGCATTTCGATGGTATTTCAGAATCCATCTACTTCTTTAAATCCTAGAATGAAGGTTTATGGAATAATTTCAGAAGCACTTAACGAACAGAACGAGGTGAAGATCAATGAAGCACTTACAAGCGTTGGCCTCAATTACAATGAAATAAAAGACAAACAAGTTAGGGAGCTTTCAGGAGGACAAATACAAAGGATCGCGATAGCCAGGTCTCTCGCTAAGCGTCCAGACCTAATTATTCTTGACGAACCAACGTCTGCTTTAGATGAATCAATCCAGGCACAGATTCTTAACATCCTGGCTGATCTATATGCTTCGTACCACTTAACATACCTTTTTATAACTCATAACATAGAAGTAGCCAAGTATCTATCTGATGAGATAATAGTACTTTACGCAGGCAAAATAGTTGAGACCGGAAAAGCAGAAGACGTTATTCAGGAACCTCAACACCCATACACTCAAGTTCTTATGAAATCTGTTCCGTCAATAACCTCAAAGACATTAGTTGCCCCTAGTGGAGATGTCCCCAGCCTAATAAACCCACCAAAAGGCTGCAGATTCCATTCGAGATGCCCTTTTGTGATGGAAAAGTGTAAACAGGAAGAACCTGTACTCTTCCCTAACAAGACAGGATCTGTTGCTTGCTGGTTATATGAATAGATCAACAGAAAAAACTTTGTTAAAAGGTACAATTCTTCTTTTATTATTCTCCTTCTTTCTTGAGATCGGGCCGAATTCTATATTGAATTATTTAGAGTTTGTTTTGATATGGTATATACTTTTGTTCGTCTACATTCGGGTAAAACTTTCAAATAGATATGTCGCTGGGGAGGAATCAATCCAAACATTTAACCTGTTTGGAGGTAAAACTCTTAGATATGACGCCATTAACTTAGTATTTGTTAGGGCCGGATTCCTTCAGAGGCGTTTTGGATTGTCTACGGTTTTCATTATTTCTACTAGGTTCAACATTTTAATAAGAGACGTGCAGAACGGACAAAATATTGCTGATAAGATTAACAAGAAACTAAATGAACTCAAGATGCAGGAAAAAATAGTATAAGAAGGTAATTTTGATATTTAATTAAGAAAACGTTTAAAAATAGAAAAAATAATAGTTGGGAATGAACACCCGTTAAAATTTTGTGGCC
>JAJZOT010000032.1 GCA_021847855.1 Thermoplasmata archaeon
GAAATGGTTGGAATCAATGGAAGTGCTATGTACGATGCAATTAAATAACCAACTACTCCGAGAACTACTGACATCAGTCCTTTCTTAAGTGCCAGGCCAATAAATAATCCAGATGCCAGAGTAAGAAGAAGGAGCACAAATTGATAATTCGAACCGAATAGATTCTGTATATCCATATTTTCCCTATTTAGATATACATCTGATTCGTATATTAATAGTTTTCTCCATTATGGTAACTACATATTTATAGACGAATAAACAAATTTTAATTTTCTCCGTGAAACTTCCTGAATTTATCTTTCTCTTTCTGTGAAAGTCCCATCTCAGTAAGTTTGTCAAAGAGATCGTTTATACTTTGTGATATTTCCGGGTCTGAATTTTTCCTGTTTCTCTTGAATAGATCCTTCATGATATCAATTGCAACGTCTTTGTCAAAAAAACCTGAATCAATGTAATTCTCAAGGAAACCGATGCCTGCATCCAGATTGTATTTCTGGAGGCTCCTGAAATAAACTTTGAACACAAAATCATCTACTGCTTTTTTACCAAGTGAACCTTCAAGGACTTTTTCGACGAGAAGAAACCCAGGATATGATTTACCGTCTGCGAGAAAATCGTCCACGTATTTCCTGCACGCTGACTTGTTTGAAAGTATGAAGGATGAAAGCGCTGAATCTGGCATTCCATCTTCGTTGGACAATAACCTGAATACTTCCAAGAAGGGAAAACTGTCCCCGAGCCTTGAATATATCTTCAGTGAATTCTCAAGGTAATCACTGAGATTTTTTGCCATTTCCGTATATTTCAGGATGTTGAGAGACTGGACAAGTACAGTATTAATCTCATTGGATTCGGCATCATCAAGGAGTTTCAGATAGATTGCTGCAACCTTCTCAAAATCCTCTGGTGTGACTGCGAGATCCTTAATTTTCCCTTCATAATAATTTCGTTTTTCCCTTGTGGGAGCACCGTTGAAAAGGTATATGGCGAAATCGATCCCGGGATTTAAAGAGAAGGTGTATTCTGCGTGACTGTACCTGAACCTGAGGTCCATTCCGAGGTTATCTGGCAGGCTGTTGAAGTATTGCAGAAAAGAGTTCAAGGAAGATTCATCCATATTCCACAGCATCCTCGACACAAACAGGTATTCTTCTTTCAGATGATCGCTAAACTTTTTCCTCAGCGATCCGTTTTCGAAAATTACTGAACTGTCAATGGAAACTGATTCCCTTCCTTTAGATCCTTTGTCTGTCAGAAATATTCTGAATAGAGCAGTTTCATTCTTCAAACTGCTGGAATATGAAGTAATTGGCAGCGACATATATTCATGCGGAAGGTACTCAAATATTCTGGATATATCCAGATATGCCTCCTGTGATGTCACGTTTTCCGGAAGTTCCACAACGATAGGAAATCGTGTCGTTGACAGCGCGGAAATAAACCATGCGAGGTCGTTCTCTGATGCAAAATACTTCCTTGGATCAATTCTGATTCTTTGAGTTCTTGCCGGAATAACAATTTTTGGGATTTGAATCAGTGTTGACTGAAAATTCCTGAGGATATATGTTACCTCATCAGGATCCTCGAGAAAATTCCCGGTCAGGTCAGCAGCGCTTACTCCGCCGTAATAAAGGTCTTCCTGAGTTACCACTATAAAATGAGCATAGTATGCGCCTTCTCTTCCGAATTCGTCTTTGCCGGCATTCTTTATGAAAGAGAATGCAATTTTACCTGTCGGCAGCGTGTATTTTCTGAAACAGCTGTCAAACGAACCTGGGATGAATGAAACTGGCAGCGGGTGTGACTCTATATACTTAATATCTTCCTGCTGAAGCCCTGAGGAAACTGCTACCGTCTGGTAACCTCTCCCGGTTCGGCCTCCTGCCCAGCCATATAGTAACTGATTACATTCAACAGTATCTTTCAATCAAGCATCCACCTGACTATTTCCGGAAAAGATCCAATCTTTCCTCCACCAAGAATGGTGAGTTTCTTCTTGCCTTCTTCGATCTTCACGTCCGGTTTGTTCATTTCGTCAACCCTCAGGCCGACCTTGAAATAATTGAATATTCTGGAATCAAAATGTGCATCAATATAGGAATATACGAAGGGCAGGTGGTCTCTCATCAGGATCTCCGGATCTCTGTCCTGAAGTCCGGCCGGCAGAAGGTCCAGTTTAGTGAAGACCACTCCAATTCCTTTTTTCATTTTTCTGCCTCCGTTTATTGCCCTGATGGAACGAAATAGATCCAGTATGTAAAGCTGCTCAGAAGTCCAGTGATCAAAATCTGAACAGTTTATTGTAACAAGATACTTTTCTGCCTTAATCAGGGAACGTACTGAGGGGTTTTCCCTGATAAGCTGAGCAAGTTTTGGACCAGGGTTTTCTGACTGTTCTGCAATCTCCCGCCATATTTCGCCGCTGACGTCATTTATAGTAAGGTTTACCTTCCGGTTCTTAAAGCCATTTTTCCTGCTCAAAACAATTCTTGTCTGTGTACGGAATTCAGAACGCAAAGTCAGGGAAGGCCATTCTCCGGAAAGAAGGTCCTGAAGGCCTTGTCTCAATAGCGGGCTTGACGATTCGATAACGTACCTGAAGTTTGGAATCCCTTTTATGAACTGGCACGCGTAAACAAAAAGTGCAGTAAAAGTTGTTTTTCCGCCGCCGACATATCCGACAAGCGTAATATCGCTGCCAAAATCCTGGTTCACCCGGTATCCCTGGGAACGTACAGGAATGTTTGCAGATGCCTGTTTTTGGACAACCTGTGAAGCTTGAGATTTTGCTGAAGCATAGCTGGGTGAGTCTCCATATGAATTCTGGGCTCCACTGTTCCTGGATTCGATGGAAAAGCTTTTCCCTTGACCCAAGACAGATGTTGTGGTAGGTGGGGCTGTGGCAGCAGTTCTTTGCATTCCTGGATTGACCTTACTCGTTCTGCCCCGGTCTATGGAGAAATAAATCACGGCCCAGGAGATAGGTACGGCTAGATTTCCAATCATAAAGAATAGCGCAAGGTTCAGGCGACCATAAGTAAATCCGGCTCCAAGTGCTGAAATGAAAAGCACCAGTGTCTCGTACACAATCAGCATTTCAGATCTTTTGAAATAAGCTCTCCTGTTTCCGGCAACATAATATACGGCCCAGGAGAGCGGGTTGAAAATAAGGGTTATCAAGGCTGCTGCAACAAATACCTGAAACGAATCGTACACATATCTCTTCGAAAATGCAATTGTAGCAACTGACAGGAGAAATACAAAACCAAGATAAGGATATAGAATTCGATTCTTCATAGAGGAATCACTCCTGACGGTGTGTATAAATATCTGGGGTATTATAAAGTTATGATCTCTGTTAAACATGTCGGGATTTTACGCCGGATGGCATTTCCACTGATAACGACCTCAAACCTCTTTCCATCAGTCCCGGTTACCCCTGATCTGTTCCGTTCGGCTTCTGAATCACTTATAGGCAATGCCAGGGCAATTTTCTTCCGCCATGGTGATTTCTATAGTATTCGTATTTATAATAACTGGCAAAATCTATATATCACGATAGGGCTATTCTCCATCATGACCTTGAATGACGATGATATGGGTCTGCTCACCTCCGGAGTTAAGGCTATCGGAGCCGCGGGGTCATCCATACTTAAGGCCGCTCAGATGGTCGGACTGTCTTCATCTCTTATTGTGACAGCTCCCTACGCACTTACATTCTATTACCTATACCGGCGCCTGTTCAAGGGGAAGTTGGAAAAACTTTCCATGGAAAGACTCAAGATTACTATGGAGAAGATCAATGTGGATGCATCGAAAAAGCATAACGAAATTTCTGAGCTCAAACAATCCATTAAACTGCTTGAATCCGATCTGGAAAAAGACGTCCATAACAGGGTCCTTCAGCTTGATTTAAGAAATGCCCGTGAAAATCTTTCTCTGGCTGAAAATCAGTTTGACGAACTATTGACCGCCAAAGAGTTCTCAAACAGCGTAATGTTGCTCATCAATAGAAAGAATTTTCTCATGAAAAACGGGATGTGGACTGAATTAAACAAAATCAGCCAGAAGAGGCTGAAGTCTGATAATGAAAGAATCATCAAGGAAACCATGAACATCAGGCAGATGAAAGATTACCTGCTTGAATTGAATGGAAACCAGGAAATGTACAAAGAACTCATGAGGGTATAATATGGTTCAATTAAGAAAAAAGAAGAAGTCAAAACAGGAACTTGATCTGGAAAGAAAGCTGCGCATCCGCAGGGCAAAAGATTCCATGGAGAGATTCTCAAATAAATGTTCCCAGTTGAGGGACAGCTACTTGACGCAGGCTGTGGAGGCAAGGAGGCTTGGCAACGACGCTCTTGTTAAAAAATTCGCGGTACGCCTGGTTAATCTTGACGGCCAGCAGAAGAGGGCAAAATCCTTTGTCCTTATGATGAACGACATGGAACTAAATCTTGAACAATTGAAAAACTGGGGAGAAATGGCCACTGCAATCAAGGATTTCGTTAACATTTTTGAAGAGAATGGTGTTAATTATGAAACCATAACACAGATCAATATAGAAATGGAAAAAGCCCTCAATAATTCTGAAAAACTCAGTGAGGCTCTTGATAGCGTTCTCGAAAACGTTGGTGACAGGCTGATTTCATTTGACAGCATAGATCCGAAATCCCTCGACGCCATGGTATCAAACATTGACGAAAGGGCAGTATCCACTGAGCGTTCATCAGTAAGGTCGACGGGTGCAAAGACCAGTGAGAAAGAACAGGTCTCCGATCTCGATAAGAAAATCAGTGAAAGTCTGGAAGAGATTGACCGGGAAAGAGGGAAGAAATAATAAAAGTCTCTGTTTCGATGAAATTTATGTATTCTCCGTTATGGAGAAACTATTTTATACATACTCATCTTATTTGTCATGATCAATCTTGCACATCATCCAGGTAGAGTATGAAAACGAGGCAGAACGGAAGAAAATTGAATACATAATGAACCAGTGGCCGCAATCCACTGAACGCCCGAAAGGTTATGTTATATTTGTTAAAGACGAAGATTTCGAAGTGCTCTACCAGACAATTGCAGCTAAATTTCCTGAGAGCAGGATAGGGTCGTATAAACTGGCTGAGGTAAGGCCGGAAATAGAATCACTGACATGTAGGGTGTCTTTCGTTTTTTCGGACATGCAGAAATATGATCAGGTTAAGGCATTCATAAATTATCTGGTCAACAAAAGGCGCGGAGTCTTGGTATCCTCACTCGGAGATATCTTGTCGTACAGAATTATGACACGAAAAGCGACTGTTGAACTTGACGTAACATTTATTTCCACTCAGCCTGTGAAACTGCTAATTGAGATCAGGGGACCGACGGAGGGAGTGAATCTTGTTGAAAAGGAATTCAGCCAGGAGATTGAAATATTCGGAGGAATAAAAAATGGAAAATAGTTCCGGAAGAAATTCGCTGAGCAGCGGAAATGAATCAGAATGCAACGGGTACCTCGACAAGATCGTGGCAATAAACGACTCTGACATGGAGGACCTCATCTCCAGAGACTTTGAATGGAAGGTACGCAAGTATAATGATATCAAATTCGCAAAGGAGCAGTTCGAGGAGAAATGCAGCGCGAATTACATACCGGAAATAAGGCTATCCATAGCATCTCAGTTTGATTTCGACATGGTGAAACTGATATGCGTACTCAGGAATGATCCCCAGATAGCTGGTACGAGCCTTGAGGAAAACGTCAGAAAGGCGTCCCTGGAGGAAATAAATGCTGTGGAGAGACTGGAAAGCTTCTCGGGAATAGATGCACTTGATTCAGACAAGATCAGGGAAGCGCTGGAAAGGAAAAACGGCCAGATATATGAGATCATAAAGAGCTGGTACAACAACCAGATGGATGAATTCAACAAGATACTTGAGGCAACTCCGCAGAGCAAGATGCGGAACAGCATCAAGCGCGAGATCATGAACAGGTATGACCGGAGATTCGAGGTTATAACAAAGGGCCTCATTGATTACATAAAAAAGGATTCTACTGCCGCAGCGAGGCTATTTAATGAATATACAGATTTTGTGAACAGGGCGTACGATGCCCAGACCCAATGGGATGGGTTGGTTGCCGGCTTTGGTTATGTGCCGATTACCGAAATGGAAAGGAAACATGAACTTCTTGAAGCGAGGGAATCTGAAACTCTTGATAGAATAAACAAACTTGTCCTTGGACTTCCGGACAGTAATGATACAACAAAATCCATGGAACAAATCAGGAGTGCTTATGAAAACCTTGTTAGTGATCATCAACTCCTGAAGGAAGAAATATCCTCCAGGATCGGCGAGATTACAACGATAATTGACAAGGGCACTTCCATGGTCAGAGGACTGGACCTGAACCTGACGAACGAAGCAGATGAAAAGGTGAAGGTAGTGAAATCTGCACAGATAGGATACCTCGACTCACGGATTGAAGATATGCGATCTTCCCTTGCCAGGCTTCGGGATTTTGAAGATCAGATTGAGTCCCATGTCCTCAAGTACAAGGATGAACTTGGGGGGATCCAGAACCTAATCGATAATCCGTACGGCGGGAACCTCATTACTGTTGACCAGGTTAAGATTCAGGTAATTGATTTACTGTCCAGATTTAAGAAGAAAATAGAGGAATCTCTCCCCCTGACACTTATAGATCCTTTGAGAAACGGTGAACTTAAAGTGTCAACGAGGAATGAGCTGTATTCGTCGTCACAGGACGAGAGCACTGCCGGGAGAAATGACACCGTTGTAATAACGGGAACAACCTTCAGGTTCCAGAAGAAGAGGATATTTGCCCCTGCACTCAACCTTAATTTCTCAGTTTTCTATCTGATTCACAAGAACCGGTTCAACACCTACGCCGTGGATAACAAGCCTTTTTCGCTTTCCGAATTTGTGGATCTTCTTGACTATCTAGTGAAGAAATATTCTTCAGACAATATGGCAGCCTATGTAGTCTTGGTTTCTCCCACTGGCTTTGACAGGAAAATCGTGGAATACCTTTCAGGAGATCACCGGCTTTACCTGCGGAATCTCTTCATTTTTGCAATGGACCCTGTAACAGGAAATACTTTTGGAAACAAGCCGATTCCCGATCCAACCATAAGCAACATTGTAAAATTGCAGCTGAAAGAAGAGAGAACCTACCACCTTAAGAAAACGATAAACGGTTATATGGACAGATTCCCTGAGATATCTCTTGAAAGGATAGCGGAAGAACAGAAAATTACACTGGAATCACTAAGGGAAGTGACGGAAACTCTTGAGAATGAGGGGCTGGCAGCAGTTGAGAAAAAGAAGGATCTGCACATGATAAGGAGGATAAAGTAATTATGGCACTGTTTAAGTCGAAAAAATCGGCACTGGATAAAATGAAAGTTAAAGATATTGAGGCGCAGATAGGAGAACTGGAGAAGAAGAAGATATTGCTTGGCGCGGAAATGAAGAAGGATCAGGCTATGATCAGCCGGCTGAAGGAAGAAGGGATGGACAAGGACGATCAGGAGAGAAGATCCATCGCATATAAAATCCTCAGGATTGACAACGGCCTCAAACAGAAGGTAAAAAGACTGGAATCCATGGAAAAGGAGATCCTCGGGCTGGACAATGTTAAGAATCTCGTGTCCATGCGCAATCAGGATAATGCGAGAAATAAGAGCATAATGGAGGCAGACATAGATTCGATCAAGCAGGGTGCCATGGAAGACAAAATCAGGTCAGAGGAATATGAGAAAAAACTCCAGCAGCTTTCTGAACTGACCACCGGAAACGACAATGAGCCGGATGATAAGTTGATCAGGGAATATGCAGATTCTATATGGGGAAACGTTAAATCATCTGCCGATAAGCGCGAAGAGAATCTGGATAAAAAGATTGATGAGATGATAAAGGAAAAGAGCGAGAAGGAGAATGACAGTGTCGGGAATAGCTGAAGAATTTTTCTCATCAGGCACGTTTGTTTAGGCCTGACTTCCGCGTGAGATAGTCTGACACGGTTTGCTGCGGACCAACTTATTTCCTTCTTCCCATTACATTGATAGCCAGCGTTTGCGGTCAGGAATGACCTGCATAAAATTAGACAACATGGTTAAGTACATACAGGGAATATTTTTAGTTGACCATGAACATCGATAAGGTGCTGGATAAATATCTCGGAGAGATACTCGTCCTCTCAGGAAAAATCTACGACCTGAAGGAGCTGGGGAGCCGCGAGGTACAGTCCTCCACAGCCATGATTCAATTTCTGGAGAAACTTGGATTCACTGTTCACCTGCCTTATCTTGACATGCACACAGCATTCAGGGCGGAATCGGGAGACGGCAGGTTCACAGTAGGATTCCTGGCGGAATATGATGCACTTCCCAATGGGCATTCCTGCGGACACAATCTAATCTCTGCATGGGCTGCAGGCTGTGCCGCCATACTGAAAGAGATGATACAGGATATACGGATTATCGTAATAGGAACTCCGTCAGAGGAAGGCATTGGAGAATATGCAGGCAGTAAAGCCAGGATGGTCGCTGAGGGCGTATTTGATGATATCAACATTGTTTTCGGCATGCATCCAGACGATAGGTGGGCAGCAGGTTCGAAGACACTTGCTGACCTAACGCTGAGACTTGAATTCACCGGTAGGTCCTCACATGGCGCCGATTCTCCCGAGAGTTCAGTAAATGCCCTGGATGCTGCAGTCACTACATATTCAGCAATAAACAGTATGAGAGGATGGGCAAAACATGATAAACATCTCGTCGTGGGGATGATCTTCAGGGAGGCTGGCGAGGCCACGAACGTAGTGCCTGAAAAGGCGGTACTTGATGTGGAAATACGATCCACTTCAACAGAGTTTGTGAAAACGTTTTCAAGGAAGGTCATGAAACTTGCCACGGGCATATCTGATGGATACGGAACCAATTTAACAACACTTGAGATAACACCGCTCTACGGCAGTTACAAACCAAACCTGACCATGGATTCTATTATCGAGGAAGAACTGAGAAAACTCGGTCTGGATCCGGTCAATGTTGATCAACTTGAGGAACTCCCGTCAGGAAGCACTGATGAAGCAAATGTCAGCTGTGCTGTTCCAACTGGACATATTGATATAAAGATAGGATACCCAGGGATTCCTGGGCATTCAGATGAATTCAGGGAAGCGTCAAGACCGGAAAAAGCTTCAGAATCCCTGAGGCTCGGAATAATCGCCACTGTTAATACGGTGTTAAGGATTCATAATGATAAGCTGTATGGAGATATAATTGAGGAATTCAATGGAGGTGAATTAAGGAATGGTGAACGCTTATAAAGAAATCACAGAAACCGTCAAGCCTCCCGCGTTACACTTGGGGGACGATATAAGAATCGTAGCTCCTGCAAGTGCCCCTGACATGAAAAATCTTTCCAGGAGCATAAACCGACTGAATAAACTGGGTTTTAAAATTTCCCTCGGACGGAACATACGGAAACTCGTCCAGAGGAATTCTTTAGCTGCTCCTGCTGATGAGAGAACGCATGAATTGATGGATGCATTCAAGGATGATTCCGTGAAGGCAATTCTGTGCGCAAGAGGTGGATACGGTTCCATACACATTCTTCCGCATCTGGATTATGACATAATCAGGGAACATCCAAAGATACTCATCGGATACAGCGACATCACTGCTTTGCACATGGCAATCAACAAGCTGTCTGGCCTAGTCACATTTCACGGGCCAATGCCTGCCTCTGATCCGGATGAATACAGCAAACCGCTCTTCAAGACATTTCTGGATGTGCTGTCCGGAAATTCACTCGACATTTCCCGTTTCATTGATCGTGTTATAAAATACATTTACAAGGGAAAGGTTGAAGGAAAATCCATTGGCACCAACATCTCCGTAGCTTCTTCCCTTACCGGGACACAGTACATGCCTTCCCCCAATAACAAAATCATGTTTGCAGAGGATACAGGCATAACTTCAGGTGATCTCGACCGGTATTTCTCGGTCATGAAGCTATCCGCGATGATTGGGGACTTTGTGGGATTCGCTTTCGGGGAGTTCAGGCAGATTACTGATG